>CAZHIK010001371.1:234-2368 GCA_964532635.1 uncultured Enterobacterales bacterium | reverse complement strand
GCGCGCGGAGCGATACATTCGACCCGGTCACTTTCCCTGCGTCGAAAAACTAGGGAACGATCTCCACCGCGAGCCGCCGCGCCAGCTCGTCGTAGCCGGCCGCGGTGAGATGGCAGGCGTCGTGGAACACCGTGTGCTGGGGATCGAGCCCGTCCGGAGCCAAGTCTGCGATGGAGACCACGTCCACGCCTGGCCGGGCTCCCAGGGCGCGGAGGATGCGCAGCTGGCCCGCGAGGGGGCGTCCGGCGTCCATGTCCAGCTCCAGCGCGGCGGCCAGATCGGCTACGCCGGCCTCACGCTGGCCCAGCTCGAGCTGGACCAGCCCACGCTCGAAGCGGACCTCGGCGAAGCGGTCGTCGTCCCGGACCAGCTCGTCGTACGCCACCAGCGCCTCGGGCCAAGCGCCGGCCAGGGACGCCCTGCGGGCCTCGCTCCAGCGCTGCTCCCAGGCCGACAGCTCGGCTCCGACCAGATCCGGGTGGTGAAGTGACAGCCACGGGGGCTCGAGCAGGTTGCGCGGAGGCTCCACCAGGATCACCGCGACGGGAGGCTCCGCTGCCGCGGCCAGCTCCACCAGAGCCTCCAGCTTGGCCTGGTAGCGCTCGATCACAGCCTGGTGGTGACGATCCGCGCGCTCAGCGAAGCCATGAGGGCCCAGCACCGGCGGGACCGAGTCCCCGCGGAGCAGAGGAGTGATGACGGCACGCTGGGCCGCAGCCAGCTGCCGGACCTCGAGCGCGGCGGGTTCCGTGGGACGGAGCCAGCGCGTCAGCACCCGCACCAGGGCCGAGCGGTAGGGCAGCCCCCCCTGCGGGCCGGCGTCCTCGAACAGGCGCAGGTTGTGATCGAAGACCTCGTTGTTGGCACTGTAGACCACCAGGATCGAGGCTCCTTGGGACACCAGCTGCTCGACCAGCTCCAGGACCTGGCCGCTGGCGAAGGAGGCCCCCCCGAGGTTGAGCACTTCGCTGGGCCGGCCACGCTGCTCGAGGTGCGCGGCGAGCCGGCGGGGAAAGGAGCGCTCGGGCTGATCGAGGAACGGCAGCCCCAGGGTGGTCGAGCCGCCCAGGCAGGCCACGCGTGGGACGGCGGGATCGGGGAGGGCCGGAAATGTGAGATCGAGCATCAGCCCCGCGTCCACCATGGACCGCGGGGTCTGGAGCCAGCCCGGGCGTTGAGGGACGGGCTCGAAGGTGGTGACGCGCTCCTCGCTGCCCACCGTCGCGAAGCCGCGGTCCCAGTCCCCCGAGGGCGGGGGCGCGACCACGGGTTCCACCCAGCGCGCCCCCAGCTCGAGCAGTCCCAACAATCCCAGGCCCAGCAGGACCGCCATCCCGCGCAGCACCCAGCGGCGGCGCGGGCTCACCAAGGCCTCACGACCCGAAAGCCCAGATCGCCGTTCACGTAGTTGGGGCTGTACCAGTACAGGTTCCCCACCCTCAGGCTCGACGGCTCGTTGATGTAGCTACCACCGCGGGCCTGGCGGTCGTGCTCGCCGAAGTCGCGCATCGTCGGCAGGCCGTCGTTCTCGATGAGATCGTGCTCGGCCTTCTCGTCCCAGGTCCACTCGCGCACGTTGCCGCTCATGTCGTGCAGGCCGAAGCTGTTGGGGGGCTTGAGCCCGACCGCCATGACCGTGCGCGCGTTGTCACGGAACCAGCCCACCTTCCCGGCGTCGTCGGCGCCCGCGTAGGCCTGGTCGTCCCGACCACCGCGCGCCGCGTACTCCCACTCGCTGCCCGTCGGCAACCGATAGCCAGGGCTGGTGCGCTCCCAGGTCACACGAGGTTCGCCTTCCCCGCTTTGCTGGATCGTATAGGCGGGCTCGAGCCCTTCGGAATGGGACAGGCGATTGCAGAACTCCAGCACGTCCAGCCAGGAGACGAACGAGACGGGGTGCGCCCCGGTCGGGCACATGGACCGCGCAGGGCGGGACCCCATGACCGACGACCACTGGTCGCAGGTGACCTCGTGGGCCCCCATCGCGAGGGGCGTGGTGACCTGCAGGGTGCGCTCGTCGGTCTTGGTGCTCCCCGGGTGGCGGCGCCAGCCCTCGGACGGCAGCGCAGGCACGACGATGCTGCCCGGCTCGATGTTCACCAGGACGATCCCGGAGCTCGACGTGCTGGACACG
>CAZHIK010001371.1:0-224 GCA_964532635.1 uncultured Enterobacterales bacterium | reverse complement strand
CAGAACCCGCGACAACCATATTACGAGACCACCCGCCGCCAGGACAGCCACCCACCATCGCGAGGATCCCCACCAGCACCGCTGGGAGACGCGAGTGACGGCGAGGGAGCGGAGCGGGCATGGGGGGTGTCCTCGGCGTGGCCGGCCTGCAGCGTAGATCACTGAGCCCATAGCCCGGAACCGCCCACTACCGAAACGCTCCGGGCCCCCGGCGGCCCAGCTCC
>CAZHIK010001370.1:0-2376 GCA_964532635.1 uncultured Enterobacterales bacterium | reverse complement strand
TGTCCGGGGTTTCTACGCCGCTCGCGGATGGCCAGTGTGTGGCAACGACACCTACCAGCTCGGCCCCACCTTCGAAGGTGTGGGGCAGCACCTGGACCAGATCGTGGCTCACCTGCTGCTCGAAGAGCGCACCGGCGCTGCCATCAGCTACCGCCTGGGCATCGAGAAGTCCTACGACGGCGTGGTCTTCGTGGCCGGCGGCTACGTGATCCCCGCCCAGAACACCCTGGGCTACACCATCTCCAACGCCTACACCACCCGGACCGACTTCGGCCGCTACTTCCGCTTCGTGGTGGAGCTGTCCGACGCGGGCGCTGTGGAGTCCGCCAAGTTCAGCCTCTGCGCGCACTTGAAGTTCTGGACCTGATCCGGGACGACTTCGACGAGACGGGAATTCCCTGACAGGAAGGCGGGCGGTCGCCCCTCTTCCCGCCAGGGAACCCGACCGGTTCCGTGCAGGAGGTGGACGATGGCAGGCAAGGGCGACAGCGGTGCCAAGGGTGGCGTGATCCGTCGGCTCGGTTCAGGCACCGGCACCTGGCGGGTCACAGGCCAAGAGGGCCTCGAGGGCCGGCATGGGGAGGTGCTGAGCACCGGACACAGGCCGTGGCGCGGTGGGTCCAGTGATCAGGATGGGAGCTCGGGCCTGGGTCGGCGTGCGGTACCCGCAGACCAGCCGAACGATCCCCGCGACGAGGCATGCGTGTTCGCTTAGGAGCGACAAGCCCTTGAAAGGTCGACAGGATCTTGACCCTGGAGGATGGAGGTAGGCCACGACTCCTGAGATGATGTGGTTGCGAAATCAACAACAACCCAGGAGGACTCGTGGCCCGGAAGAAGCATACCTGCGCTGAGGCGCTGGTGCACGAAGAGTTCGATGAGGTGGAGGTCAGGCTGAAGGCACGAGAGCTTGGCGTGGTGAAGAGGTCCAGGAAGGTCGATGCCTACGCCCTGCTGTTGACTGTTCTGCTCGCGGTGACGACACGGGGGAAGTGCTCCCTGTCGGCCCTACGACGCGCTTTCCGGCTCCACGGTGGCGTGAAGATGGCTCGTTCGGCCTTCTTCGATCGGTTCAGCCCGGAGTTCGAGACCTTGGTCAAGTGGGGGCTCGATGCCATGATCGAGCGTTCGGTGTCAGCTCCCCAGAAGCTGCCTGGGAAGCTGGCTCGGTTCTCGGACATCATGGTGCTCGACGCTTCGGTGATGAAGGTCGATGACAGCCTCGAGGGTGTCTGGCGCGGAACCAGGAAGAACTCGGCCAAGGCGGCGTTGAAGGTCCACACTCTGGTCCGAGCGCTGTCGTCCGAGCTGCTCCGCTATCGGATCACCGCCGACGCATTCTCCGATGCCAAGGCGATCGGTGCTGGTCCCTGGATGAAGAACGTGCTGCTGCTGTTCGATCGCGGCTATCCGTCTCCGAGCTTCTGGTGGCGCATCCATCGTCAGGGTGGGTTCTTCCTCACGCGGCTCCCCACCAGCTACGACCCCGTGATCGTCGAGGATAAGCGACGCCATCGTGGTCGGGCTCGGCGGGTTCGTGGCTCGAGACTCCGAGCCGCCATCCACGGGATGAAGCGCAGGTACATCGATGTCGTGGCCGACTTCAGGGTCCACGTCAGGCCCTACCGCAAGCCCAAAGGCAGGAACTTCGAGCAGCCCTTCCGAGTCGTCGGCGTCCGCCATCCCAAGACCCGCAAGTACCACCTGTACGTCACCAACGCTTCTGTAGACGCGCTGCCCGCCGAGATGGTCTGGGACATGTATCGGCTGCGCTGGGAGGTCGAGCTGTTCTACAAGGCCGCCAAGTCGGGCTCGGGAATGAACGAGCTCCCCTCGACCCAGCCGCATGTGGTCAGGACGCTGGTCTACGCCGCCTTGATGCGCGCAACCTTGGCGATGAAGGCCAGGACGAAGGCAATGCTGGCGGCCAAGAAGAACCTGTGGATCAACCCCATCCAGTGGATGACGGTCTGGAACCAGTTGCTGGTGGACTGCCTCGAGAGGCTGCTGTTGCCACCCGCAGAGAGGTCGTCATGGACCTGGACGGACCTGGCCTGGATTGCCAGAGACCCCAACAGAAAGAGGAAACCGACGAGAGAGCGTTTGGTAGACCCTGATTTACTGACGTTCCAATATGTGTTTTCAGCCTAACAGATCACGCATGCGCGACGAGGGGGACCGGCCTCAGGAGGCCGGGAGGTTCTCGAGCCACCGCTTCCCGGGTGTCACCAAGCGCCTGGGCGTCAACTACGTACCCGACATGCCCATCGATCCGGTCACCAAAGAGTACGACATGCGCGGTGGCGGCTTTGGTGCGTCTATCGAGGACTGCGGCCGTCACGGGCTCGGGGCCCAGGTGCTCCGGCAGCTGGGCGG
>CAZHIK010001369.1:0-2381 GCA_964532635.1 uncultured Enterobacterales bacterium | reverse complement strand
CCATCGCCTCGGGCGAGACCGTCGATGACGCGGCACCTGCGACGGCCGTCCCCAGCGACGACAGCCTCATCCAGCCCCCGCCCAGCCCCTGGCGCAAGCTGCAGATCCCGCTGATCGCCCTGGCTGCCGCCGGTGCTGCGGTGGGCGTCATGTGGTTCCTGTTCATCAAGCCGGCCGGGGTCGAGCAGCCCACCGAGCCTGCGACCGACCCCGCCGTGGCCCCCGTCGTCGACGCCGAGCCGCCCGGGGCCGAGCCGGTCGAGCCAGGCGACGAGGGCGAGCCCGCGGTTGCCGACGTTGAGGAGCCTGAGCCGGTAGTCGAGCCTGCGAAGCCCGAGCCCAGCGCTCCCGTCCCCAAGCCCGTCGTCAAGGCCCAGCCCAGCCCAGCGCCGGAGCCGGCGAAGCCCGCGCCCACCGCCGTCAAGCAACCCGAGCCCGAGCCCGAGCCCGCAATGGCGCCTGGACCCGAGCCCGAGCCAGCGACACCCTCCACGGCAAAGGTTAAGGTCACCGGCGACGCCGATCGCGTCGCCCTGGTCTCCGGCTTCGACAGCTTCGGCCCCGGCGAGGTGCCCGCGGGCAGCTACAAGATCCACGCCAGCTTCGCCGGCACCGAGCCCGTGGTGGCCGGCGAGGTGGTGCTGGTGGCCGGCGCCACCGTCACCATCAGCTGCAACTCGGTGTTCACGCGCTGCAGCGTGCGCTGACTACGACAAGATCTCCGTGTCGCAGTAGCGGCGCTGGTTCAATTCAATAGCTGGGGCCGTCAAACAGCCATGCCCCCTGCTCGCCGTCGCAGATGACCAAGTCCGAACGGCCATCCCCCGTGAGATCCCCCAGGCTCTCCACGAGCACGCCGAAGCCCTCGCTCGTACCATGGAAGGTGGCGTCGGCATAGCTGCTGGGCACCACGCCGCTGAGGGGACCGTAGAACAGCCAGGCTCGGTCGTTTCCACCGAAGAGGGTGTAGCTGCCACTGCTCACCACGAAGCTGCCGCCGCCGATGAGCAGGTCCACCTGCCCATCTCCGTCCAGATCCGTGGAACTGTCCAGGTCGCAGCCCAGCTGATCTCTCTCGGCCGCTCCCAGCACCACGGCGTCCGCCGCCGCGGTCGAGGCTGCGCCGACCGGGCCGAGGAAGACGTACACGGCGCCAGCCTCCGCAAGGCCGGCCTCGGCCCAGGGCGCCCCCGCCACGAGATCATCGTAGCCATCGCCGTCCAGGTCACCCCGCGTGTCCAAGCTGAACCCGACGTAGCCATCGCCCGAGGAAGCCGGGATGGTCAGATCCGCATCGGAGAGCGCCCGGTAGCCTGTGAGCGGTGCGTAGAACAGGTCCACCCGGCCGTCGTCGCCATCGTAGCGCGGGCTGCCCAGGACCAGGTCGGCCAGGCCGTCGCCGTCCAGATCCCCTTCGGCGGCGAGTCCGGCGCCCATGGCCGTGCCGAGCTCTTCCTCCTCCACCATGCCGATCCAGACTTCATCCACTCCTGCGTCACCCCGCTCTGCGCCGGAGACGATCCAGGTCTTGCTACTCTCGCCCCCGGTCCCGTAGAAGCTGACGCCGCTCATCACCAACTCGGCCGTCCCATCACCGTCCAGATCGCTGGTGGTGGCGAGGCTGTAGCCGAGAAAGTCATAGGCAGCGGACCCGGTGAGGGCCAGATCGGCCGCATCCAGCTCCCCGCTCGAGACCGGCCCGAGCAGGAGGTAGGCTCGGCCGGTGTAGGAAAGCTCGCCCTCATCGGCACCGATGGCTCCGACCAGCAGATCCGCCAGGCCGTCACCGTCGAGGTCACCCGCCGACGCCAAGCCGAAACCGGCGTAGTCACTGGATGCCACGCCGTAGACTGTGGCATCGGCGTCATCATCGTCAAGCGCGCCGGTGAGCGGTCCGTGCAGCACCCACAGGGCCCCGGAGGAGGCCTCGCTTCCGCTCTGCCACACCCGCCCGAGGGCCAGATCGTCCATGCCGTCTCCATCGAGATCCCCGGCACCCAGCATGGACATGAACGAGGTCGAGCCCGTCGGGATGAAGCTCATGTGGGCCTCGGCCTCGGTCACAGCTCCGCTCCACGAAGGACAGGCCGCCGCGGCCGCCGCGATGCTGCCGCTGCAGTCGTTGACCACCCCATCCGCGCACAGCTCGATCGCGCTGGGGTAGACCGTCGCGTCGCGATCGTCGCAGTCGCTTCCGTCGGCGACCGAGCCGGAAGGCGCGGTACAGCTCGAGGACGACCGCAGCGACGATCCGAACCCGTCGCCGTCGCGGTCCTCGTACCAGACGGTGACGTCCAGGGCGTCGTCCTCGTCGCGCTGTCCGTCACAGTCGTCGTCCACGCCGTTGCAGTACTCGTCGGCTCCAGGGAACACCGCCGCGT
>CAZHIK010001368.1:0-2382 GCA_964532635.1 uncultured Enterobacterales bacterium | reverse complement strand
TGTCGTCGTTGTGGGAGCCGTAGCCGTCGTCGCCCGAGATGTCGGTGGTGACCAGGCCGCCCGACGGCGCGGCGATGTCGACGATGGAGCCGTAGCTCGAGTAGGACTCCTTCTCGTCGTGGCCGTTGACCGCCGCGACACCGATGACGGACCAGTAGGCCATCAGGCCGTCGCCCGAAGCGTCGCAGTTGTCGTTGCCGGCGCTGAACACCACGGCGGTGCCCAGCCCATCGCGGCCCTGCTCCTCGGCGTACTCGAGGGCGGTACGCAGGCTGGCGGGGAGCATGTAGCTGGGGCACTCCGAGTAGCCCCAGGAGTTGTTGATGACCCAGGCGCCGGCGTCCACCGACTCGACGAAGGCGTCGTAGACATCGCCCGTGGTGGTGCTACCCCCGAGCAAGCGGATGCCGTAGACCTCGGCGTCGTAGGCCACCCCGGCCACACCTGTGCCGTTGTCGCCCACCGCGGCGGCCACGCCAGCCGAGCAGGTGCCGTGGGCGGCGCCTTCGTACTCGAGGTCCGGCGAGCTGTCGTCGTCACGGCCGACGTAGTCGTAGCCTGAGGTGGCCACCAGATCGGGGTGGTCGAAGTCCAGCCCGGTGTCGATGACCGAGATGAGCCCCCCAGCGCCGGTGGCGATGGCCCAGGCGGTCTGGGCGTCGATGTCCACGCCTTCGGTCCAGCCGCTCTGGCCGGTGTTGTGCAGGTGCCACTGATCGGCGACGTAGGGATCGTCGGGCAGGGTGTGGGGGACCAGCTCGAAGGCCAGATCCGGGTGGGCCCAGGCCACGTCGGCCCGGGCGTGCAGCTGGCGGGAGCGGGCGAGCTCGTCGGTGCCCGGTGAAGTGTGGACCCGGAAGACCGCGTCGCCGTGGCCGAGGCCTTCGACCGAGCGCACCCAGGGTAGGGCCTCGAGGGCCTCGGGGTCCCTTGTCTGGACCACGATGGCGCCTGTGCGCCACACCGGCACCCCGCCCATGGTGCCGTCGGCGGCGATGACAGCGCGCTCGGGGCCCGCATCCGGGAAGAACCAGGCCTCTTCGGAAGAGGCCACCGAGATCAGGATCAGCATCGCGAACATGGCCGCAACGTAGCCCGGACGGGGACCCCTCGGGGCGCTATGTGGGCTCCATGCGCACCTGGATCATCATGCTGCCCCTGCCGCTGCTGGCGGCCTGTCCAGAGAGCCCTGGCGACAGCTGGCTCGAGCCCGGCTGTGGCAACGGCGTGGTCGAGGGGGGCGAGGCCTGCGACGACGGTGCCGACAACAGCGACACCACCCCCGACGCCTGTCGAAGCGCGTGCGTGCTGCCCTCCTGCGGTGATGCGGTGGCCGACAGCGACGAAGCCTGTGACGACGGCAACGCGCTGGGCGGCGACGGCTGTACGCCCCTGTGCGCCGTCGAGGAAGGCGAGCTGGAGTCCGAGCCCAACGACAGCCCGGATGAGGCCCAGGTCCTCTCCGGCTCCCTGGTCCACGGCAGCCTGGTCGAGGGGGACGTGGACTGCTTCGTCGTGGACCTGGAGGAGTGCGGGGCCGTGGGGGCCTCCATGGTGGGTGAGTGCCCTGTTCCGGCGGTGCTGCGGCTGTACGATCCCGACGGTGACTCCGTGGCCACCGGCAGCCCCGGAGAGGACGGCTGCGCGGTCCTCGATCCCCAAGACGCCCCAGGCGCACGCTTCACCGCCGAAGGCAGCTGGTCCATCTGCATCGAGGGGATGCTCGACGCCGAGCTGCCCTTCTACGCCCTCGAGCTCACGCCGGTCTCTCCGGAGGACGCCAGCTACCCCCTGAGCGACGACGACGATCCCGACGGCGACGGCCGCCCCGACAGCTGCGACGACGACCGCGACGGCGACGGTGTGCTCGACGAGGACGACAACTGCCCCGACACACCGAACGCACCGGACATGGCGCCGCTGACCCCCGACAGCAGCGGGTGGATCCGCCCGTGGCTGGGCATCGGCCCCTTCACCGGTCGCTCCAGCGCCGACACCTGCCAGCCCAGCCTCGACAGCCTGGTGGCCGAGGACGACGCCACCGCCACCCCCGCCATCGGCGACACCGACCTGTCGGGAGAGCTCACCTGGATCGTGCTGTGGGACGCCGACACCCGGGTGGACCTCGAGGTCTTCAAGACCGCCGATGCGCCCCGCGAGGCCTACCACGCAGTCTACGTCCACAGCGACACCGAGCGCGCCCTCACGCTCTCCCTGGGCCCCGACGATGGCGCCTTCGTCTGGCTGGGGGGCGAGCAGGTCTTCGACATCACCAGCTGCCAGGGCGCCTACCATGACGCCTTCACCACCGAGGTCACCCTGCCGGCGGGGTGGACCCCCATGGTGGTCAAGGTCTACGACCAGGGCGGCGGCTGGGGCAAC
>CAZHIK010001367.1:0-2389 GCA_964532635.1 uncultured Enterobacterales bacterium | reverse complement strand
CCCGCGAGGTCCTCGATCTCGGCCAGCTCGGCCACGCGATCGATGAGGGCCTGCCCGAAGGCGTGATCGATCTTGTTCACTCCCGTCGCGCCCTGCAGCCACAGGGTGGCGATGCGGGTCTGCTCACACAGCTCTATGCGAAGGTAGGGATCCCGTGCCGTCATGTCACACCCGCTCGATGATGGTGGCGATGCCCATGCCACCGCCGATGCAGAGGGTCACCAGGCCCGTGCCGAGGCCCAGGTCTTCGAGGGCGTCCAGCACCGTGCCCAGCAGCACAGCACCCGTGGCTCCCAGGGGATGCCCCAGGGCGATGGCGCCACCGTGGACGTTGACCCGCTCGTGGGGCACACCCAGTTGGGCCATGGTGTACAGGGGCACCACCGCGAAGGCCTCGTTGATCTCCCACAGGTCGATGTCACCGGCGCTCATGCCCGCGCTCGCCAGCGCACGGCGCGAAGCCTCCACCGGGCCTGTGAGCATGATCAGCGGCTCGCTGCCCACCAGGCCGATGCTCCGGATCTTCGCTCGCGGCTTCAACCCAGCCGCCTGGCCCGCCTCGAGGCTCCCCAACAGCACTGCGGCAGACCCATCGACGATGCCCGAGGAGTTGCCCGCGGTGTGCACGTGCTGGATGCGCTCCACGTCGGGGTAGCGCTTGCGCGTGAGGGCATCGAGGCCGAAGCGGGTGCCCATCAACTCGAAGGCTGCCTTGAGCTTGCCCAGCCCTTCCATCGTGGTCTCGGGCCGCAGGTACTCGTCGCGCTCGAGTAGCGGCAATCCCGCCGGGTCGAGCACGGGCACCAGGCTGCGTTCGAAGGCCCCGGCCGCCTGCGCCGCGGCCGCGCGGCGCTGGGACTCGACAGCGAAGTGGTCCACATCCTGGCGCGAAAACCCGTTCATGGTGGCGATGAGATCGGCGCTGATGCCCTGGGGCACCGCCCCGATGCTCCACTGCGTGGCGGTGTCCCACCAGGCGCCACCGTCCGAACCCATGGGTACCCGCGACATGCTCTCGACCCCTCCGGCCACCACCCAGCGCTGGTAGCCCGAGGCCACCATGGCCGCCCCGTGGTTCACCGCCTCGAGCCCCGAACCGCAGAAGCGGTTGTGGGTGACCCCGGGCACGTGCTCGGGGTAACCGGCTGCCAACAGGGCGAAGCGGGCCACGCAGGCTCCCTGCTCGCCGGTCTGGGTCACGCAGCCTGCGGCCACATCCTCGATGAGCGCAGGGTCGAGCCCCGTGCGCTCTGGGATGGCCGCCAGCGACGTGGCCAGCAGCTCGACCGGCCTCACGATGTTGAGGGCACCGTCCTTGCGCCCGCGACCACGAGGGGTGCGGACAGCGTCATACAGGTAGGCATCGGGCATGGCACACCCATGCACGCCGGCCCGAGCCGACGTGGCGGCTGGAGGTGGGGATCACGTGCGCGCTACTTGATCTCGAAGGGGTAGACTACGCGCATCTCCATGGGGATCTTGTCGAGGGAGCCGGGGTCGGTCTCGAGCAGGATGCCCTGGGTGGCGAAGGCGTAGATGCCTGGCTCGAGAGCAGCGTCGGGCTGGATGACGTAGGTGTCCTCGGCGTAGAGCCCGCGGAGGGTGAAGGGCTTCTCGACGTCGGCGATCCAGAACTTCGGCTCGACGGTCTCGGCTCCGGTGATGCCCTTGATCTCGGTCTCTTCGAGGAACTTGAGGGTGAAGAGCTTGAGGTCGAGCTGGGTGATCTCGGAGCTGCGCAGCGTAGAACCGAACAGGTAGGCGTCGCCGCTGGCCTGGGCCACCTCGAGATCGGGGATGTCACGGACGCCGTGCATCTCGGACAGATCGGAACCGAGAGCGGTGACCTTGGAGCTGCCCAGGTGGATCAGCTCCTTGTCGCCCTTGGCGTAGAAGCCCGGCTTCTCGGGCTTGTTCCACAGGGCGAAGTCCACCACCGGCATCTCGGCTTCCTCGGTGTTGGGCACCGTGGCGGTGGCAAAGTCCTTCACGTAGGCCTCGGACCCCGCGACCAGGCGCACGGCACCGGTGGCGGTGGCCTCGATCTGGAATGCACCCTTGTCGTCGGTGGTGGCGCGAGCGTCCCAGCCTTCGACCAGCACCGTGGCATCGGGAATGGGCGTACCGAAGACGTCCGTGACGGTGCCGGTGAGGTAGCGGGGATCGGGCTTGCAGGCCGCGAGGGCGAGGAGTCCGAGCAGGAGAGGCGAAGGGGACAGGCGCATGGGTCTTCCTGGCTGGTGGTCTGTGTGGGATCGGGGAGCGTTCGGGTGACGCTAGCGGCGAGCTGAACGAACCAAGACTAGCCGATCCAGGCCCGCGATGGAAGCCCCGCCCTCCAGCCCGACCCAGTCCGGGCGTTGGATCCCACTCTTGGCAACCCCTGGAC
>CAZHIK010001366.1:0-2390 GCA_964532635.1 uncultured Enterobacterales bacterium | reverse complement strand
GCCACACACTGGCCGTTGGCATCCCTCATCGCCACCTGCTGCTGATCAGCTCGGCCGCCATGGCCCTCGAAGCGAGCATGGACGTGGTGACCCGCGGACTCTACGACGAAGCCGTGCAGGCCGGAGCCGTGGCCTTGAGCCCCCGTGTGATCCTGGCGGAGCGGGGGGAGCTTATCGGTGTGTTGAGCTGAAGCCGGACTCCACCTGCTCCACGTAGAGGTTCACCTGGTACGCCATCCTGCAGCTGGGTCGGTCCCACTCGGGGCAGATCTCCCGCTGATGAGCCTCCGCGTAGTCGTCGCGGGGCGACAGGCAGGCCTCTCCTTGCACCCACAGGTCCGGGTCGTTGTCCGACCAGTCGTTCCCGACCAGCGCCGCGCGGGCGTCGTCGAGCAGAAGACCGGCCCCCCGATTGCCCCAGATGCGGTTGCCCTCGAGCAGCAGGCCTGCGGTCCCGTCCCAGGCCTGGACACCGGCCGCGTACAGACCGTCGCCGCACCGCGTGGTGGAGCCATGGGGGATGCCTACGCTGCCCTGGATGTCGCTCCTGATCAGCTGGTAGCTCCCCTCTCCCACCAAGTGGACACCCGCCTGCTGGTTGTCCGCAACAATGCAGTCGTTGACGAGCAGTACCGGAGGCTCGGGATCATCCTGCGGTGAGGCGAAGATTCCGACCCCACCTCCGAGGCTGGTGCTCTCGACCGTTCCCTCGATTTCGGAGCTGTCGAGCGTCAGCTCCGCACCGGCGAGGGCCACCGCCCCAGCGAAGCGGCTGTCGATGATCAGGCTGTCGGAGCAGCGCAGCGAGGTGCCCTGCTGGATAGCCACGATCCCCGGGCCTTGGTTGGCGCGGATCGTCATCCCATCGAGGTGGACCTGGGCACCCTCCTGAGCCGCCACACCCACCGCGATGGCGCCCTCCGCTCCGTAGCCCACCGCGGTCTCCACAACGGAGGAGTCCCGCAGCTCGACCAAGCTTCGCCCATACGCGGCCAGGACACCGACGGTGGTGTTCCCAGCGAAGACGCAGCGCTCGCCCCAACACGCTGCCTCGGATCCCACAGAGAGGCCGTAGCCTGCTCGGGCGCCGCCATCCGGAAGGGTGTCCCGAATCGAACAGTCCCGCAACGACAGCGAAGTGCCGAAGCCGAAGGCCAGAAGACCCACATCCCGGTTCCCGGAGAATTCACAGTCCTCGGCGATGAGCGTGGCGCCAAGTTGCAGGTCGACGCCGCGACCGTACAGTCCCGCTTCGTCGGTCCGGGTTTCGCACACCCGACAATCGCGCAGTGTGGTGACGGTGCCGAGGTCGGTGACCGTGACGCCTGCTGTGGCGTTGCCTCGCAGGTCGCATCCCTCCGCCAGCAACGTGGCGCCAGCCACGACGCTGAGGCCGATCCCGTACCCCCCGCACGCCCGCAGCCGTGTGTCGCGGACCAGGCAGTCACGGAGCTCCCCCCGCGTGCCCGCGTCCGAGATCAGGATCCCCTTGGTCGTGTTCCCAGAGAACGCGCAGTCTTCGGCGACAAAGATCGCACCCTCGCTGATCTCGACACCCCACCCGCCTTCACCTCCGGAGGCCTCGAGCGTGCCCGTCACCTCGCTGTTCCGCATGATCAGCTCGGTGCCCCCATCCCAGGCCATGACGCCCACCCCCGTTCCGTCCGAGAAAGTGCAGCCTTCCACGAGCACCCGGGTGGGGGCAGCCCTGCTGCTCCGTACGGCCACGAGCCCGGCGGGGGCGAAGCGCAGGACGCCGAGGTCGACCAGACTGACGATCCCCGATCCGACTCCGATGCCGATCTCGCCGGCGTCGATCACGGTCAAGCCGGACAACTCGGCTTGGCCCGTCCCGATCCGGATCGAGATCCCAGGCACCGCATCGGCCGCGCCGCTCGCGTCCAACACCACCAACTCCCGGCAGCGCCCCGCCAGGTTCACTCCCTGGTGTTCTGTCGTCAGCTGCAGCGTCTCCGGGTAGGTCCCCGCGGCGACCGCGACGGTTCCCCCTCCGCGGCCGGCGGCGAGGTCCAGTCCAGCCTGGATGGAGCGCTGCGGAGCCCCCTCGGTGCCATCACCACCCTCGGCGGCCCCGATGTCCACGTAGACCGCGGCCGCATCCAGCTCGAGGTCTCCCCAGGTTCCCGTGCCGCAGGCCTCGGGCACACAGACACCGCGATCCGCCCGGTAGCCCTCCGCGCAGCTCGCGCTCTCTCCGCTGTCATCTGGGCAACGCCGACTCTCGCTACAGCCCGCGGCCAGGAGAAGACAAGCACCTATCGAGAGCGTCGGGCTGGAGAACTGGAACATACACACTTCAGCCAGCGAGTATCCCACAGGAGGAAGGCGAACACAGCTCCAGCGCGCGGGATGGGCATGTTCGAGACACC
>CAZHIK010001365.1:0-2394 GCA_964532635.1 uncultured Enterobacterales bacterium | reverse complement strand
CCATCCCAAGTCGGCCGGCGGTGTGCTCATCGAGCTCGCCCAGCCCCAGGACTGACCGTGCTCGCGGCCTCGCTCCTGATCGCCCTGTCCCAGCCCGTGGCGGCCGACACCGGTCAGGTGTTGTGCAAGGACTGGACGCTGAAGCCCGACGCCGTCACCACCACCTCGGGCTGGGAACACCTCTTCCGCATCGACACCCTGCGTGAGTGCCGCGACGACATGGAGTGCGTCTGGTCGCTGACCAGCGACGTGGGCAGCCTGCAGACAGCCGAAGGCCTCAACGTCTGGTGGGACGCGCCCCCTGATCCGCCGGAGTGGTGCGAGCCTCTCGACACCTCCCTGGTGGCCACCTGCGTGCTCTGGGGCTCCTTCACCCGCACCGCCTCCGCCGACATCCAGGTGCGCTGCACCGACGAAGAGCGCGAGCAGCTCGCCCAGGAGATGGCCGAGCTCTACACCGTCCAGGGCGGAGGCTGTACCTCCCCCGCGCGCAGCGAGGCGCTGCTCCTGCTTCTTCCCCTGGGCCTGTTCGGCCTGCGGCGTCGCGTCCAGGGCTGAGGGCCCCGGGCCCCGGACGATCCCTTGCGCACCCGCGTCGATGCCTTTGGTGAGCAGACCACGCTGTCCGACCGCAAGCGGCGTGCGGCTCAGCGCCTGCTGGTGGGTCTGCCCCAGGCGGGGCTGGGCTACGACCAACGGGCGCTGCTCCGGGTGCTCACGCCGGCGGGATTCCACCTGGAACCTTCGGGGGCCGAGGAGCCCGCGCAGCTTCGCGAGCTCGCTCGGGAGGCCTCATCACGCCTGCCCCCAGCCCTGCCGCCCATCGTCGCGGCGCGCCACAGCCACGGTCGGCCCTGCCCTGGCTGCACCGACCTGCCGCCGTTCACCTGGCTCGGCCGCGCGGACGATCCGAGTCTCTCCGCCGCTGTGGGGCGCGCCTGGCGTCGCGAGCTGGCGGCCTTGGGCTTCCACCTGCACCTGGGGCCGGCCTGCGATCTGGAGCCCCTGGGCGTTCGAGCCCTGCCTGCTTCGCGCGTCGAGCCTTCCCTGGCTGGTCCCGATCCCGCCCGGGTCGCGGCCACCGTGGAGGCCTTCGTGCGCCGTGAGCCCAGCGACGCCTGCGGCGCGTGCCCGAGCCTGGCGGGAGGCTGGCTGAAGGAAGAGCGGCTGGTGGCCTACGAGAAGGAACTGCCGGGCCTGTTGGCCGAGGACCTCGTGCCGGTGGAGGCCGCGGTGCGGGCCGGCGTGTCCGCGCTGCTGGTGGGCTGGGGCCGGTGGTCCGCCTTCGACGAGGAGCGGCCCTGCTGGTGTACCCCCAGCTTCACTCGAGGCCAGCTGCGGGAGCGGCTGGGCTTCGAGGGCCTGCTGCTGGCCGAGGATCCCGGGCTGGCACCCGCGGCCGAGGGCCTGCGGATCCCGGCCCTGCTGCTGTCGGGGCTCGACGCGGGCCTGGACCTGTGGCTGCTCGAGCCCGATCCGGGCCACCAGGTGGCGGTCTTCGAGATCCTGGTCAAGCTCCAGGAACAGCACTCCGGGCTCGACACCGCCCTCGAGCTGTCCCACAAGCGCCTGCTGCGCGCGCGTCAGGCGCTGATGCTGGGCCGGCAGCGGCCCGGCCTCGAGGTGCTCGACAGCCCGGCTCACCGCGATCTCGCCCTGCTCACCCGGGCCCGCGGCTCCTGATCAGCCCGGTGGCTCCTGGGCCTGGCAGCGGGCCGCGTGGATGTGTCGCAGCAGCTCCACCAGGCGTGGGTGGTCGGTGGTCGTGCCGGCCCGGAGGGTGAGCGCCACCCGGCTGGGGAGCAGCTCTTCTGGCCCCAGCTGGCAGAGTCGGCCCTTTCCTCGGCCCTCCTCGAAGGCACGGAGCAGCCAGCCCCGGTAGGTGGTGACCGCCACCATGAGACAGGTCTCCCGCTCGGGCTCCGGGACCCGTGCACATCCGTCGATGTCCAGGTGCTGGGCTCGCTCGAAGGCCACCTGGTAGCCGTGCTGCCAGAAGTGGGTGTCGAAGTCCGGGCTGTCGCCGAAGGCTTCGGCCCAGCGGTCGTGGACGGCCTGGACCCGGTCGTGATCCTCGAGCATCACCCGCATCCCGCCGGGATGGAGCGCCTTGCGCAGCTCCTGTTGCCACAGGTGGTTCGAGCAGTCGCGGTCGAAGATGCCCGCCTTCTGACACAGCGCGGCCGCGCGGTTGCGCTGGCCCGCCGCCCGAGCGGCCTCGGCGGCGGCGAAGTGGCACTCGGCGCTCCAAGTGTCGACCTTCACCTCTCCGCAGATCTCCTCGGCGGTCGGTCCCTCCAGGCCCTCGGCCTGCTCCGCCAGCACCGTGAAGCAGTCACCCTGCAGGTGTTTGTCGCCGATTGCGCGGCAGTGCTCGAGCCGCGCCAGGGATTC
>CAZHIK010001364.1:0-2402 GCA_964532635.1 uncultured Enterobacterales bacterium | reverse complement strand
ATCGCAGACCTGGCAGGAGACGGTGGCGGTCATGGGGAGCCCTCCGGGCGGGTGTGAAGCGTATCCGGAGGGCGGTGGGGTCACCAAGAGCTTGCGTGAACCGCTAGAACGGCATGCAGACCAAGGAGATGTCCAGGCTCATCAGCTCGCTCTCGTCCATGCCATAGGGCATGGGATCGCCGGAGCTGGTGTCGACGGTGGCTGCGAACCAGCCCGGGGTCCAGCCGTACTCGGACCAGGCGTACTCGTAGTAGAACGCGGTCTCGATGTTGGACGCGGGGGACATCCAGTAGACCACCACGGCCTGGTCGTCGTAGCAGGCGAAGCCGGTGGGGAGGTCACCGTCGCTGGGGCCACCGCTGCTGTCGACGTCCTCGTAGGTCATGGGGTACTCCCAGGCCATGACCAGGCCGAACTCGTCCTGCTCGACCCAGTGGCTCTCGGGGGCGTCGCCGCTGACGGTGATGGACCACGGGTCGGTCAGGGCTTCGTCGTACAGCAGGTCCTCCAGCTCGCCGCCCTCCATGGCCACGCCGGAGATCAGCGCCAGCCGCTGGGTCTTGGCGGGGGCGGTGCCGCTGTAGCTGCCACCGATCTCGAGCTCCTCGGTGGGCCACAGGCTGGCGTCGATGGGGATCGCGGTGATGTCCCCCAGGGTGAAGTCGCCGTCGCTATCGAAGTCGAGCTCCGCTGCGTTCCAGCCCTCGACCAGGCCCTGGTCGGCGTACTCGGGCGGGGGCTCGCCGTCGACCCACACGGGCCAGTATCGTCCCACGCCCACGTAGGTCTCGTCTTCGTCGAAGGCTGCGTCGCCGTCGAGATCCTCGAACAGGCCGGGGATGTACATGGCGATGCTCAGGCCGGTGTCGACCTCGTAGATGTGCTCGGCGGGTACCTCGCCCGGGTCCATGCCGAAGGGATCGGACCCCACCGCGCCCTCCCAGACCACCAGCTCCTGGTCGGGGCCGTCCTCGGGGTGGAACCAAGTGAGGGTCATGCCGGTGCCAGCCCACTCACCGTCGATGTCGAAGGTCAGCACCGCGTCGACATCGGCGTCGGCATCGCTGTCGGCATCGCTGTCGGCGTCGGTGTCGGCGTCGGTGTCACCGTCGGTGTCGGTGTCGGTGTCGGCGTCGGTGTCGGCGTCGGTGTCACCCTCGGGCGGGGCGGTGTCGTCGGGCTTGTCACCGCAGGCCAGCAGGCCGAGGCACAGGACCAGGGGGATGGCGCTTCGCATGATGTCTCCTCCGAGGTTGGCGCCCCACGGGAGGCGCTGAATCCCGGGGATCATAGCACCGCAGCGGCGGATCGCACTCAGACCGCGGTGCCGAAGATGCCGCTCAGGGCCGCGGCCAGGTCGTCCATCCGGTAGGGCTTGCGGAGCACCGCGTCGAAGCCGTGCTCTCGGAAGCTGGACAGCACCTGATCGTTGGCGTAGCCGGAGGAGGCCACGATGGACACCCTGGCTCCGCGAGCGCGCAGCTCTTGTGCGGTCTCGACACCACCCATGCCGCCGCGGATGGTGAGATCGAGGATCACGGCGTGGAAGGGGTGGCCTGCGCCCTCGGCCTGTCGCCAGGCCGCCAGCGCTTCGCCGCCTTCTTCGGTGCTGATGGGCTGGTAGCCCAGGGACTCGAGCATGTCGCAGAGCACGTCCAGCACGGCCGGATCGTCGTCCATCACCAGGATGCGCTGACCCGAGATGTCCTCGGGGCAGGCCAGCTCTTCGCTGGTCTGGGTCTCGAGGTCGCCGCCGAGCTGGCCCGAGGCGGGCAGCCAGACGCGGAAGCAGGCACCCCGGCCCGGTTGCGACCGCACCTCGAGCCGGCCGCCGTGGTCGCGGACGATGGCGAAGCAGGTGGTGAGGCCCAGGCCGCTGTTGCCGGAGCGTGTGGAGAAGAAGGGGTCGAAGATGCGAGCCCGGTCGGCCTCGGAGATGCCGTGACCCTCGTCTTCCACCTCGATGATCACGCTGCGGCGGCCGTAGCTGACCCCGACGCCGCCGCCGGTGTCGATGTCGTTGTGGGCCCGGATGGTGATGCGTCCGCCTTCGGGCATGGCCTGGGAGGCGTTGATGGCCAGGTTCTGGATCAGGCGGCTGATCTGCCCGAGGTCTGCATCGACGGCCCAGAGGTCTTCGGCCAGGTCGAACTCGCAGCGCGCGGTGGAGCCGGTGAGGACGAAGCTGGCCGAGTCGCGGATGGTCTCGCCGATGCTGGCGGTGGACAGCACGGGGGTGCCGCCGCTGGCGAAGGAGAGCAGCTGGTGGGTGAGGTTGGTGGCGTGACGCAGGGCTTCTTGGGCCTTGGACAGCCGGGTGCGGATGGGGCTGTGGGTGGGCAGGCTGGCGGCGGCCAGCTCGAGGTTGCCGAACAGGGCCATCAGCACGTTGTTGAAGTCGT
>CAZHIK010001363.1:0-2403 GCA_964532635.1 uncultured Enterobacterales bacterium | reverse complement strand
GCGCACCATGTTCTTTCCTACCCCCAGCGGTACGAGAGCATCCGGTCGAGAGAAGAACTCGTTGTCCTCCATGAGCTTGTCGTACCCCTTCTTGAGCCACGCATGGCGAAACGGGAAGGACTCATGACCAGCAAAGCGCGCCATCTCTACCTCTTCTCCTGACGGTCGGACTCCGAGCTATTGAACATTAGTTCAACTTGCCCGCCTCGGGCAAGGTACTTCCGGGCTTCCTGTAGAAACCACGCCTTCATCGACAGGCCGTCGCGAACGAGCGCAGCCCGAAATTCACGCTTAAATGCGGGATCTATCTCAATCACGACCCTTCCGCTCTGACCTACTGCCATAATGCCTCCGAAGCCGTGTTATGTAACATACTGTATGTCGCACAGCGAGGCTGGAGACGCGATGACAGGACAGGTCGAGGGCCAGATCGCCAGGCACCGCACGGCCATCGGAAGAGCACGGCTCTCCAAGCCCCTTCGCCTTGCCCTCGAGGCTGGCCTCGCATCTGACGGGGGCGCCATCATGGACTACGGCTGCGGCCGTGGCGACGATGTTCGGCGACTCCGCCGAATGGGCTACGACGTAGCTGCTTGGGATCCCGCATACCGCCCCGAGGGAGCGCAGCGTCCGTCGGAACTAGTGAATCTGGGCTACGTGCTCAATGTCATCGAGGCCCCCAGTGAGAGGGCGACCACCTTGCAAGCGGCATGGGAGCTTGCTGAGGAAGCCTTGGTCGTCTCGGCGATGGTCACGGTGGACTCTAGGACCAAGGCGATCCCCTTCGGAGATGGCGTCCTCACATCGAGAGGGACCTTCCAGAAATACTACGACCAGCAGGAGTTGGAGCTGTTCATCCGCTCCACCCTTCAGGTGGAACCCGTTGCGCTGGGCCTTGGGGTCTTTGCTGTCGCGCGTTCACCAGCCAGGCGTGCGCGTCTCGCGGCGCTGCGCTTTCGCCATCGCCCCAGAGCCCTATGCCCCGAGACCGCAGCAGCAGTGTTCGAGGACAACCAGGCGGTGCTTCAGCCCCTCGTGGATTTCGTGGAGGAGAGGGGTCGTCTTCCGCGTGGCAAGGAGCATGGTCAATTTCCCGATGTCGCGGAGCGCTTTGGATCCGTGCAACGAGCGACTCGCCTCCTTCAGCGGGCCATTCCTAGTGACTTCTGGGCGAAGGCGGTCGAGGCCGCCCGCTCGGACCTTTTGCTGTTCCTCGCCCTCACCAGGTTCGGCGAGCGTCCAAGGTTTTCCGAGTTCGACGACGCCATGCAGAGCGATATCCGCGGTCACTTCGGCTCCTACAACAAGGCGCTTGGGGAGGCTGACGCGCTGCTGTTCTCTCTCGGACAGCCAGGCACGCTGAAGGCAGCCGCAGCCAAGGCTGCTGTGGGCAAGAAGTTGCCCGACTCTCTCTATGTGCATGTCGAGGCGCTCAACGAACTACCCCTGGTGCTTCGGCTCTACGAAGGGTGCGCCCGTCGATACCTCGGTGGCGTCGAGGGAGCGGACCTTGTGAAGCTACGGGTCGACCGACCGTCCATCAGCTACCTCACCTACCCGGACTTCTGGAGAACCCCGCACCCCACGCTCGCAAGAAGCCTGCAGGTCCATCTCCAGACCTTCCGCGTGAAGGTCAATGACTACTCGGAGAGGGAGAACCCACCTGTCCTCCACCGCAAGGAACTGTTCATCGGCCAGAAACACGCCAAGCACGCCACCTTTGCTCGGTTGACTCGCCAAGAGGAACGTCGAGGGCTTCTCGACAGTCCGACACGTATCGGTACGCAGAAGGGCTGGCAGCGCGTGCTAGCCGAACACGGTGTCCGCCTGCGAGGTCACCGATTGGTGAAAGCTCCCGTATCCGAAGGGGGCCGTGCCTCCGAATCACACAGCACCTAGCGAGCGGATCCGAGTCACGGCTGCGATGACCAGGCTCGCGGCCCGGTCAATCTCCTGAGCCGAGTTGAAGCGTCCGATACCAAAACGGATGCTCTCGAAAGCGAGGCCTTCGTCAACACCGATGGCACGTAGCACGTAGCTCGGTTCGATCGTACCTGAAGAACAGGCTGAGCCAGACGACACCAACACACCGGGGAGACTAGCCATGAGGGCATCGGAAGGGACGCCCTCGAAGCTCACGTTGAGGTTGCCCGGCAGTCGATGTTCAAGACTCCCGTGAACCACCACTGCATCTAGCCCACCAACAAGGTGGTCCATCAACCTCTTCCGTAGCGACAGGATTCGGGCAGTTTCGTCCTTCCTTTCCGCCAGCGCCAGACTGCAAGCCTCTCCGAAGCCGACCACCAATGGCACCGGAAGCGTGCCAGACCGCGCTCCCCGCTCGTGGCCACCGCCATGTATCTGCGGGGCAATGGATACCTCGGGATGACGACAACGCACGTA
>CAZHIK010001362.1:0-2407 GCA_964532635.1 uncultured Enterobacterales bacterium | reverse complement strand
TGCAAGGACCCAGAGTGTCCCCCCTCCCGCTGCTCCTCCCCAACGGTGCCCCATGCAGAAGCTCGTCGTAGAAGGTGGCCGCCCGCTCCGCGGCATCGTGCCCATCAGCGGTGCCAAGAACGCCGCGCTGCCCCTGCTGGCGGCCACGCTGCTGGCCCCCGGTGAGCACCAGCTCGAGAACGTGCCCGGGCTGATGGACGTCTCCACGATGCTCAGCCTGCTGGGGCGCCTGGGCTGCCCCTCGCTGTGGAACGGCAAGCTGCGCCTCGAGACCAGCCGCATCTTCTTCTCCGAGGCCCCTCACGACCTGGTGCGCAAGATGCGCGCTTCGGTGCTGGTGCTCGGCCCGCTGCTGGCTCGCACCGGCCACGCCCTGGTGAGCCTGCCCGGTGGCTGCGCCATCGGCGTCCGCCCCATCGATCAGCACCTCAAGGGCCTCGAGGCCCTGGGCTGTCGCTTCGAGCTGGCGGACGGCTACGTCCACGGGCGCGTGGACCGCCTGCGGGGCGCGGACATCATGCTGGACGTGCCCACCGTCGGGGGCACCGAGAACATCCTGATGGCCGCGGTCCTGGCCGAGGGGCACACCACCCTGCGAAACGCGGCGGCCGAGCCCGAGATCGTCGACCTGGTGCGCTTCCTGCGCAGCCTTGGCGCTCGCATCGATGGCGAAGGCAGCTCCACCCTGGAGATCGAAGGCGTGACCTCCCTGCGCCCCGCGGCCACGCCCTACCGCATCATGCCGGACCGCATCGAGGCAGGGACCCACCTGGTGGCGGGCGCCATCACCGGCGGCGAGGTCACCTGCGTCGGCACCGATCCCTCCGATCTGGACACCACCATCCACGCCCTGCGGCAAGCGGGCTGCGAGCTTCGCGTGGACGGCGACGCGGTCACCGTGCGCCGCAACGGCGCGCTCCAGCCAGCGGACATCGTCACCCGCCCCCACCCGGGCTTCCCCACCGACATGCAGGCCCAGCTCACGGCCCTGCTGACCCTGGCCGAGGGCACCAGCACCATCACCGAGACCATCTTCGAGAACCGCTTCATGCACGTGGCCGAGCTGCACCGCATGGGTGCCGACATCCGTGTGCAGAGCAACACCGCCGTGGTGCGCGGTGTGGAGGCGCTCAAGGGCGCGGCGGTCATGGCCACCGACCTGCGCGCCTCGGCCGGCCTGGTGCTGGCTGCGCTGGCGGCCCAGGGCACCTCCGAGATCCTTCGGCTTCACCACCTCGACCGGGGCTACGAGGCCCTCGTCCCCAAGCTCCAGGGTCTGGGTGCCCACATCTGCCGCGTGGACTCCGAAGCCCGCGCACCCCGCGCCGCCGTGGACAACGGCGTCCGCGCCACAGCCTGACCAGGAACTGTCCGGGTGACGCGTTAGAGCGGCGTCATGGCCATCCCGCGTGAGATCATCGACCAGATTCGTGAGCGCACAGACATCGTCGAGCTGGTGCAGCGCCACGTCACCCTGAAGCGCGCAGGCAACTCCTGGCTGGGCCTGTGCCCCTTCCACCAGGAGAAGACCCCATCCTTCAACGTGGTGCCCACCAAGGGCATCTACTACTGCTTTGGCTGCGGTGAAGGCGGCGACGCGTTCAAGTTCGTCATGAAGATGCAGGGCATGGGCTTCATGGACGCCGTGCGCGAACTGGCAGGCCAGGCCGGCGTGGTGATCCAGGAGCGCGAGCTCACCCCCGAAGAGCACCGCCGCATCCGCAAGCGCGCCACCCTGTACGACGTCTGCGACGCCGCGGCCGCCTTCTTCCAGCAGGTCCTCCAAGCCCGCCCGGAAGGCGCGGCCGGCCGCACCTACCTCGAGCAGCGCGGCATCGAGCACGCCACCATCGAGCGCTTCCGCATCGGCTACGCCCCCAACCAGTGGTCCGCCCTGCTCGACCACCTCCACAACCGCGGCTTCGCCGAAGACATGGTGATCGCCGCCGGCCTGGCCCGGCGCAGGGACCGGGGCAGCGGGAGCTACGACTTCTTCCGTGGGCGGGTGATGTTCCCGATCATGGACGAGCGCGCCCGGGTGCTGACCTTCGGCGGCCGCCTTGTCGAAGACAACGCCCGCGATGGCCGTGAAGCCCCCAAGTACTTCAACGGCCCCGAGTCCGACATCTATCACAAGCAGCGAGTGCTCTACGGCCTGTCGCACGCCCGCACCGCCATCCAGCAGCAGCAGCGGGTCATCCTGGTCGAGGGCTACTTCGACGTCGTCAGCCTGGCCCAGGCCGGTATCGAGGAGGTCGTTGCCCCCTGCGGCACCGCGCTCACCACGGATCAGCTCCGGATCCTCAAGCGCTTCACCCACCGGGTGGTGGCGCTGTTCGACTCCGATCAAGCCGGCATCAAGGCCGCCGTCCGCGCTATGCCCCTGTTCGCCGAGGCCCAGATGGAA
>CAZHIK010001361.1:0-2407 GCA_964532635.1 uncultured Enterobacterales bacterium | reverse complement strand
CCAGACGTCGCAGCATGGTCGCGTCGAGGATGCGCTCGGCGGCCAGGGGGCCTTCGTGGACCTCCAGAGCGAGCCAGGAGCCGGCGGGCGTGGCGTGCTGCACCGTGCGCCACTCGCTGGGCAGGCCAGCCAGGTTGGCCCGGGCTCGATCCTCGGCCTCCTGAGCGGAGATGCCCAGGAAGCTCAGCCGCTCTGGGCCCAGGTAGACCAGCAGGGGTTCCACCTGCTGGGTCAGCGCCACGAGGGGCAGGTCGGGCGCCGGCAGGCCCTGGAGCAAGCTCCTGCAAGTGTGGGTCTCGCGCTGGGGCCAGTCCGAGGGGACCAGGGTGGGGAGCAGGGTGTCGATGAATCACCTCGAGCGTGAAGCTCCGCTATCTTCCTCGAGGTTCAGGCGCAGGCCCAGCCCCTCCATCCAGCCGTGTCCGAGCATGTCCTCGCCGATGACGAGCATCTCCCGGGCGACCTCTTCGGCGTCCCCGTCGGTGAGGATGGTGATGTCCTCGCGGTGGGCGCCGGCGGAGGTGCGCTTCAGCTCGGCCCGTGGATGCTCGGACTTCAGCTCTCGGGCGACCATGTCCACCAGCTCATCCCGGAGGTCGAGGGCCAGCTCGCGCAGCTCGGCGTCGGTGATGTCGCCATCGCCGAGGGCCTCGGACTGGGCCTCGATCAGCAGCTGCAGACCCTGCAGCTTCTCGATGGCGTCGTCCTTGTCCTCGGGCTCGAGGTCCTTCTTCTTCTTCAGCAGGCGTCGCACTCGCAGCAGGCGCCGCATCCGGGCCTCGTCGGCGGCGCTGAGGCCGCGCTGGGTGCCCTCGTCCTCCTCTTCCTCGGTCTCCGGGGTGATGGGACGCTTGCGCCTACGCAGCAGCTCCTCGTCCCTGAGCTGGCGCTTGCGGCGGCCTGGGAAGGTATCGTCCAGCTCGGCGATGATGCCCAGCCGGCGCATCTCTGCGGCCTGGGCCTCCGTGATCTGGGTGACGCGGCCCAGTCGGATCTCCACCTTGCCTTCGGGCGGCGGCTTGTAGAGGCCCTTTGCGTGCATGGCTCCGAAGCGCTTCAGGAGCAGGTCGAGGTCGTCCTGGGCTCCCCTCTTTCGCTGGTCTCCGCTGTCCGCGAAGCCCTCACCCACGTGGGGCCGCAGCACCATGGTGCGGCCAGAGGTGTCGGCGTGCTTCTGCAGCAAGCCGAAGACGCCCTGCAGGTCGTCCAGGCCCTTTGCGCTCCAGCGACCGTTCTCGGGACCGCGGATCTCCGCACCACTGACCATGTCCGGATCGGCCTGCTTGCCGAAGAGCAGCCTGCCGAGCTTGTCTTGGTCGAAGCCTTGGCCCATGTCCAGCTCGGGCAGCTTGCCGGCCTTGGGGACCTGGGCCTGCTTGGGGGCCTTTCGCGCCTCGGGCGCGGGCGCGGGCTTGGACGCGGGCACGCGGGAAGGTTGTGCAACCTCATCCATGTAGATGACCAGGGTGCCGTCCTTGTCCACGAAGCGCTCTGTGACGTTGAACTCCGTACCCGGCCTGAACAGGACCTCGTTCTCCAGCTCGCCCTTGCCGCTGAGCTGCGTGATGTCCTTGCCGGTGCGTGACTTCATCACGAACTCGACCTTGCCCTTGCCGGACTTGCCCAGTTGGGTGTCGTAGTCCTTCGAGGTGCTGGTGTAGGCGTCTTCTGTGACCACCTTGCCAACCTGGTACTTGTCGGTCCAGTCCCCGTCGTCCACGCGACGGAACATCATCCCCCGCTCGTCGGGGAGCTTGTCCAGGGCCGAGGTGGTGATGGCGATCTGGGCGCGGTAGTCCTCGACCATCTCGTCGGCCTGACCCCGCAGGACCATGTTCATGTTGTTGTAGTCGTCGCGGCTGTAGGCGTACAGCGCCACGACCTCTTCATGTGTCAGGCCGTGTTCGTTGACCAGGCGCTGCAGAGCGGGACGCTCTGCGAGCAGCTTCAGGGTGTCTTGCTCGTGGAAGTCGTAGTTGAAGTTGTTGCGCTTGAACGCTTCGATCTGATCCGGTGTCGGCTCCTGGCGAGCCTTCTGACGCATGTGTGACACATCGTCCGACACAGCCTGACGGCTCGGCTTCACCGTGGTCTGAGGCAGCGGTGCGGTGACCTCCAGCTCGTCTTCGTCCTCGGTCTGCTTGGCTGCCTTCACTGGCCGAGTGGCGGCGGGGGGCAGCTCGAGGGTGATGTCTTCGTCGTCCGAGCGGGTGAGGCGGGGCATCAGGCCGGTGGTGGCCGTGCCGATCTCGACACCCAGTGCTTCGAGCATGTCTCGGCCGTACTTCACCCCAGCCGAGGACTCGAGGTAGGCCCGGGCCTGGGCCACGTCCACACCCTCGAGATCCATCCGCATGGTGGGATCGTCGGGGTGCAGCCTGCGGGTGCTCACCTTCACCCTCGACAA
>CAZHIK010001360.1:0-2408 GCA_964532635.1 uncultured Enterobacterales bacterium | reverse complement strand
CACCGTCCACATCGCCGACGAAGGCCACCGACACACCCACCGAGTCGCCATCGTGCTCGCCCCACAGCTGCGCGGGGGCGTCCACCAGGGCCACCAGGTCCGCCACCCCGTCGCAGTCGCTGTCGGCCCCGTCGCGCCAATCGAAAGCGTCAGGGTGCACCGAGGGGTCGGCGTCGTCACAGTCCCCCGGCAGCTCCACGAAGCCGCTGGGCGCCGCGCAGGCCTCGACGGCGTGGTGCTCGAGGCCCCAGCCGTCCCCGTCCGCGTCGAGGTACCAGGTGGCGGCTTCGCAGGACCCTGTGTCGCCGTCCAGCGCACCGCTCTCGCGGCTGTCCAGGCGGCCCGTCTCGCCGCTGTCCGGCGGGCTGTCCCGCGGGCGGGAGTCCTGGCTGTCCCGGAGCAGTGAGTCGTGGCCGCTCCCGCTGTCACCGGCGGGGCAGCCCGCCAGCAAGAGCCCGATCAGCGCGGCGCAGCGTAGGGCAGGTGGTACAGGACGGTCCATGTGGCCACGATAGCTTCACCCCGCTCCACATCCAGGGCGATCTCCCGGATCATGGGCATCAGGGTACCGAAGCTGTCCACCACCTCGCCGTCGGACAGGCGCTGCACCTCGACCCGCCCACTGAGCACAGAACCGGTGACCAGCAGCTGTCGCTCCATGTCCACCGCCAGCGCCCTGACGCCTCTCTGGGTGGGAATGCGGCGCTCGACCACACCGGCGACGGGATCCACCACCGCCACCGAGCCGGCGTCGGGCTGAGCGAGCAAGAGCCGCTGGAGGCCCGGCACCCACAGCGGCTTGGCGTTGGCGGAGTACAGCTCGAGCCAGGGCTCGACGAGGCCCGTGCCCGGGTCGGCGAGGTGGAGCTGCGCCCCGAAGTTGGGGGTCAGCACCAGTCGGCCCAGGGGGGGGATCCAGGCCGCGTCGCGGGGGGTGGGGAACCAGCTTCCGTCGGCTCGCTCGAGGGCCACGCGCTCCAGAGGCCGCAGCGCGGGCAGCTCGAACGGCACGATCCCGCCGGGCTCACGGTCGTGAGCATTGACGAAGACCACCAGCAGCCGGTGCAGATCCAGCGCCGGCACCAGGTAGGCGAAGTTGCACGGACCCGGGAAGTGCCGCGTGACCTCGGTCTCCCAGCCGTCGGGCCCGAGCCGCAGCCCTCCGAGCTGGTTGGGTCCTGTGAGCAACCAGGTGAGGCCATCGGCATCGACCCAAGCGTCCAGGGCGCCCGCCTGGAACGGCGGCCAGCGAGGCGCCAGATCGCGCACCACGGGCTCACCGCCTCCCAGGGGCACGCCCAGCAGGCGACAGCTGTCCTCCGCCACCACCACGGCGTGATCCCCCAGCAGCTCGATGTCGTGGTACTCGCCCCGCATCACCTCGGCGCGGTCCAGCACCGTCACCCGCGAATCCACGCGGCTGTCGGGCCAGCCGATCAGCCCCGGCAGGTAGTGCCGAGTGGCCAGGACGGAGTCGAGGCCGAAGGCCAGGGGCACCAGCAACACCGGCGCCAACAGCACGGGCCAGCGACCCCGGACGACGGTCCCGAGCACCGGGGCCGGTAGCAGCAGTGCGCTCCCGGGAGTCCAGCCGAGGAAGCGGGTGAGGCGAGGCACCCGCGCCCAGGCGGTCGCGGGCAGCAGGTTCAGCAGCAGCAGCAGCCCCAGCACCAGCTTGGCACCCCAGGAGGCCCAGGGCAGCGCCGCGCACCCGGCGGCCAGCACCGCGCCCGCCCACCAGGCGCGCTCTCGCCGCAGCAGCAGCGACAGGGCGACCAGCACCAGCCCCAGTCCCCACCAGACCGGCAAGGTCGGCAGGCGCAGCATCAGCACGTGCCAGGCCTGCAGCGCCCCCTTGATGAGGCCGTGGGGGTAGGGAAGCAGCTCGAGGAGCTGACCAGAGCGGAGCCCCGAGAGCACGAGGAGCGCTGACAGCAGTGCCACGGCAGGCCACTGCAGCAGCAGCCACCAGCCTCTCGCGCGCTCCGAACTCGCACCCTGACCTTGCACCGGATCGGGGTATCACGAGCCGGGCACAGGGCCGACGGTTGACTGCCGATCCCGCCGCAGGTAACGTTCCTTCTCCGCGTGGTTTTTCGCCACGCCCATTGAAATACGCCTTGATGGAGCACGGACACTCCAGCTCCCAGCTGACCCCCCCGGAGGTGACTGTGAAAGGTCGGATTCTTATCATCGACGACGAAGCCGAGATCAGGCGCAACCTGACCTTCGGCCTGATGCAGGAAGGCTACCACGTGGTGGCCTGCCCGGACGGCGTCTCGGCCGTGCACGAGCTGAACCTCTCCCGCGAGCGAGGCGTCGGCTACGACTGCATGGTGACCGACATCTTCATGCCGGACATCGACGGACTGAAGATCCTCAAGGTCATCAAGGCCCAGTACCCGGAC
>CAZHIK010001359.1:0-2413 GCA_964532635.1 uncultured Enterobacterales bacterium | reverse complement strand
CCGCCCGTCTCTCAGCTGGTGCGGGGCAGCCGCGGCCGCGCCGCCCTGCCCGCCCTGGCCGCCATGATCCGAGACGGCCGGGCCCGCCTGGTGCTGAGCTTCGGCGGCCAGGCCCAGCGCTGGTGGGACGATCTCGCCACCCTCGCCCAGCAGAGCAGGGAGGCCCGACAGCTGGTGGAGCACTGCGCGTCTGCCCTGGAGGACGAGCTGGAGGCGGGCCTGGGCCTGCTGGGCCTGCACCCCCAGGGCCTGGACCTGGCCCGCTGGCTGCGGGAGGAGGACGCCCGCCCCGACGATCAGGCCCTGGCCGGCTCCCCCATCTCCCAGCCCGCCATCTTCGTGACCCAGGCCGCTCGCCTGGCCACCCTGGGCACCGCCGGGCTGCCTCCCGAGCGCATCGCCGACTGGGCCGTGGGCGTCACCGACCACAGCCAGGGCATCATGGCCGCCGCTCTGGCCGCCGAGGGCCACGGCACCAGCGCGCTGCGTCGTCGCGCCGCCCGCATGGCGCGCCTGATGGCCTGGCAGGGCGCCCGCATGCAGGTGGCCTGGGGTCGCCAGCGCAACGGGCTGGCCCCCATGGCGGCCATCAGCGGCTTGGAGGTGAGCTGGCTGGAGCGCGCACTGGAGGATCACCCTGGCGTGGTGCTGGCCCTGGTGAACGGCCCCCGCCAGGGCGTGGTGAGCGGCGAGCCCGAAGCCATCGAGGCCTTCCGCCGCTGGCTCGAAGCTGAGCTGAAGCGCCAGCGCCAGGCCTTCGAGCGCGGAGAGGGCCCACCGCCAGCCCGCTGTACGGTGGAGGGCCTGCCCGTGGGTGCTCCCTTCCACTCCCCGGCCATGGCCCCGGTGATCCCCGATCTCCGCGCCGACGCCGAGCGCCTGGGAGCCACGGTGGACCCCCAACGGCTGGTGCTGCCCCTGCTGCGCTACGAGGACGGCCAGCGCTGGGAGGGCGCTCCCGACCTGCACCACTCCCAGAGCCTGAACCGCGTGGACTGGCGCGCCACGATGGCGGCGGTGCGCGACCTGGGGGCCACCCACCTGCTGGACCTCGGCCCGGGGGCGGGTGTCGCCGCCCTGAGCGCCCGCTGCCTGGACGGCCACAGCCTGCGCGTGATCGCTGGCGCCACCGAGGAGGGGCGCAGCCAGCTGCACAGCAGCGACGCCACCACCCTGGAGCCCCCCCGCCCCTGGGGAGAGCGGGCCGTACGGGTCCGGCTGGGCCCCGACGGCGAGCGCAGGCTGTCCAACGCCTTCTCCGCGGTCACCGGTGCGCCCCCCATCCTGCTGCCCGGCATGACCCCCACCACCGTGGAGGCCCCCATCGTGGCCGCAGCCGCCAACGCCGGCTTCCTGGCGGAGCTGGCCGGCGGCGGGCAGCCCACCGAGGACATCCTGCGCGCCCGGGCCGAGCAGCTGAGGGCTCTGCTCGAGCCCGGCGAAGGCTACCTGTTCAACGCCCTGTACCTGGACCGCTACCTGTGGGATCTGCACCTGGGTGAGCAGCGCCTCGTGCAGCGCCTGCGCGCCGAGGGACACCCCATCCTGGGCGTGACCATCACCGCCGGTCTGCCCCCCGTGGACGAGTGCGCTGCCCTGCTCGCCGAGCTGCGGGCCCTGGGCATGGAGCTGAACAGCCTCAAGATCGGTGCTCACGAGCAGCTCGAGCACGCACTGGCCGTGGCCGATCGCGCGCCGGGCCAGCCCCTGATCCTGCAGATCGAGGGCGGCCGGGCCGGCGGTCACCATGGCGCGGAGGAGCTCGAGGAGCTGCTGCTGCGGGGCTACGCGGCAATCCGCCAGCGGCCCTGGCTTCTGCTCGCCGCAGGTGGCGGAGTCGGAAGCCCCGAGCGGGTCCAGGCTCTGCTGGACGGCTCCTGGAGCCAGGCGCTGGGTCGGGCCCCCATGCCCGTAGACGCCGTGTTCATCGGCACCGGGGCGATGGCCACCGCCGAGTCCCAGGCCAGCCCGGCGGTGAAGCGGGCCCTGGCCGAGGCCCGCAGCGAGGATCGCTTGCTGGCTCCGGGAGCCACCGCCGGCGACGTGCGCTCGGGCCGCAGCGGCCTGGGGGCCGACATCCACTACCTGGACAACCACGCAGCCCGCACCGCCGCCCTGCTGGACGAGGTGGCCGGCGACCACGACGCCGCCCGCGCGCGCCACGACGAGATCGCGGCAGCCCTGGCCCGCACCTGCAAGCCCTGGTTCGGCCCCCTGGACGGCATCGTGTACCAGCAGCTGCTGGAGCGGCTCGTAGAGCGCATGGCGCTGGGCCGCCACCGCCCCCAGGACGACGGCCCCTGGCTCGATCCGTCCCATCGCGAACGCTTCCTGCGTACCCTGCGGCGCGCCCTGCGGCGCTGTGGCTGGGCGGGGGCCTGGCCCGAGCCCAGCGATCTGGACGAGCCCCGGG
>CAZHIK010001358.1:0-2414 GCA_964532635.1 uncultured Enterobacterales bacterium | reverse complement strand
CAGCCAGATTGGACGCACGCCACCCGGATTTCTGCCCCCCTCCCCCTCCCCACCGGTCCCGGCGTGTTGCTCACCCTCGTGGAGGTCCAGGATCAACAAGGACGGCCCAGCGGTGCCCAGTCAAAGGGGCACGCGCACCTCGACGCTCTACTGGCCATGGGCGAGCTGGCCTCGGCTTCGGATCAGGACATCCTGAACGCCGCTGTGGAGCTGGCGGTCCGCGCCACCTCCAGCGAGCTCGGCTACCTGCACCTCATCGCCCCCGACGGTGAGCGCCTGGTGCACAGCAGCTGGTCGCGGTCCACCCAGACCGCTTGCGCGAACAGCCCCGGGGAGCACGCCCCCTTGCCCCGAGCGGGCATCTGGGCGGACTGCCTGCGTGAGGGTGGACCCGTGTTTCACAACGACCTGACCGACCTACCCGAGGGCCACCCCGAGCTGCGGCGACACATGAGCGTGCCGGTGATCGAGGGGGGCGAGGCGGTGGCCGTGCTGGGAGTGGGCGGCCGCAGCGAGGACTACGCACCCGATGATGGCGTGCTGCTCGAGCTACTCGCCACCGCCATGTGGGCCATCGTGCGCCGCATCCAGGCCGAACACCGCCAGCGCGACACCGTACTCCGCCTGCGCCGCTTGCTGGGGGGCACCGTCGAGGCCATCACCCGAGCCGTGGAGATGGGCGATCCCTCCACGGCCGGCCACCAGCGGCGAGTGTCGGACCTGGCCCGCAGCATCGCCACGGAGCTGGGCCTGCCGCCCCGTCAGGTCGACGTCATCCGGCTGGTGGCCATGCTCCACGACATCGGGAAGCTCGCCGTGCCCGCCGACATCCTGACCAAGCCGGCCCGGCTCACCCGCGCCGAGCTGGCCCTGGTGCGGCAGCACGCCCAGGTGGGCGCCGACATCCTGGAGCCCATCATCTACCCCGAGAACCTCAGTCAGGTGGTGCTGCAGCACCACGAGCGGCTGGACGGCACCGGCTACCCCCAGGGCCTGGAGGGCGACGCCATCCGCATCGAGGCTCGCGTCATCGCGGTGGCCGACACCGTCGAGGCGATGCTCTCCCACCGCCCCTACCGGCCTGCCCACAGCCTCGAGACCACGCTGTGGGAGCTGCAGAAGCTCCGAGGAAGACAGCTGGACGAACGCGCCGTGGACGCGTGCATTCGGCTGCTCACCGAGAAGGGCTATCGACTGCCGGGGGACGGCAAGCGGCAGCAGATCAGTAGGTGAAGGTCGGGAACTTCCCGGTGAAGGCGAAGACTTCGGCGCGCAGGGCGTCGGCGGCGGCCTTGTCGGTGAAGATTCCGGTGCCCTTCTCGATCTTGCCGCGCTTGACCAACGCGCAGCAGCGGTCGATGAAGCCGGCGATGGTGGCCATGTCGGCCGCGTCCATGCCGCGGCTGGTGACCGAGGGGGTGCCCACGCGGATGCCGTCGGGGAACAGCGGCTTCTGGTTGGGGCGGGCGTTGGGCACGGTGTTGAAGTTGCACACGATGCCGATGCGCTCGAGGGCGATGGCCACCCGGCGACCGGGCAGCTTGCGGGACTTGAAGGTGTCGACCAGCAGCAGGTGGTTGTCGGTGCCACCCGAGGCCACGTGGAAGTCCTTGTCCATCAGGGCCGCCGCCAGGGCGCGGGCGTTGCCGACCACGTTGTGGGCGTAGGCCTCGAACTCGGGTGTCGCAGCTTCTTGGAGCGCCACACCGATGGCGGCGATGGTGTTGAAGTGGGGGCCACCCTGCATACCGGGGAACAGCGCCTTCTCGACGGTCTTGTAGTGCTCTTCGGTCTTGGCCAGGATCAGCGCCGCCCGGGGACCGCGCAGGGTCTTGTGGGTGGTGAAGGTGACGATGTCCATGTGGGGCCAGGGAGAGGGGTGGGCCCCACCCGCGATCAGGCCGGCGATGTGGGAGACGTCGGCCAGGGAGATGGCGCCCACTTCCTTGGCGATGGCGCCGAACTTCTCGAAGTCGATGGTGCGGGGGTAGGCGGTGTAGCCGCAGACCAGCACGTCGGGACGGAACTCGAGGGCCTGGCGCCGGATCTCTTCCATGTCCAGCACGTCGTCGGGGTTGCAGCCGTAGGCCCCGATCTCGAACCACTGGCCGGTGACGCTGACCGGAGATCCGTGGGTCAGGTGGCCGCCGTGGTCAAGCCGCATGGCCATGATCTTGCCCTCGAAGGGCTTGATGAAGCCGGCGTAGACGGCCAGGTTTGCGGGAGCACCGGAGAGGCCCTGGACCACGGAGTAGGGGTAGCCGAAGACCTCGCAGGCCCGCTTCTGGACGAGCACTTCCATCTCGTCGGTGAACTTCTGGCCCTGGTAGTAGCGCCGGCCCGGGTAGCCCTCGCCGTACTTGTTGGTGAAGGTGGAGGCCAGGGTGGCCCGCACCGCGGGAGAGGCGTAGTTC
>CAZHIK010001357.1:0-2414 GCA_964532635.1 uncultured Enterobacterales bacterium | reverse complement strand
CCCCAGCGACATCGAGTACCGCGCCGGCGACTGGGCCGACGGCACCTACACCTCGGGCGCCGACCGGCTGGAGCAGCTCATCAGCACCGCCCACGCGCAGGGCATCCGAGTGCTGTTCGACCTGGTGCTCAACCACGTGCACGAGGACCACAGCTACGTCAGCGAGCACCCCGAGTGGTTCGGGGACAACTGCATCTGCGGCTACGATGGCTGCGACTGGGACACCTACGCCGTCTCGTGCGAGTTCGCGCCCTACATGCCCGACCTCAACTACCAGAACCACTGGGTCACCATGCAGGTGCTCGAGGACACCCTCGCCCTGATCCGCGACTACGACGTGGACGCGGTCCGGGTGGACGCCTCCAAGCACATGGACCACGTGATCATGCGCTCCCTGCGCCAGCGCGTACAGGACGAGATCGAGGCCGGCGGCGGCGCCGAGATCTACATGGTGGGCGAGGCCTTCACCGATAGCCGCGACCTCATCGACAACTACGTCGCCGACTACGAGCTGCACGGCCAGTTCGACTTCCCGCTGTACTACAGCATCCGCGACACCTTCGCGAGCGGCGGCTCGTTCTCGAACCTGGACTCGAGCGCGGCCGCCAGCTGGAGCACCTACGGCTCCGACGCCATCATGTCCCCGTTCCTGGGCAACCACGACGAGCAGCGCTTCGCCACCGCCTTCGACGGCGTGGCCGGCGACTGCTGGAGCGGCTGGACCGAAGACCCCATGGCCGACGGCGGCTCGTCCATCACCCAGTGGGACCTCATCAACGCCATGTCCATGGCCTTCGCCTTCACCCTCACCCAGCCCGGCGCGCCGCTGATCTACTACGGCGACGAGATCGGCCTGCACGGCGGCGGCGACCCGGACAACCGGCGCATGATGAGCTTCGGCGACTACCTCAGCGCCAACCAGGCCGAGCTGCACAGCCGGGTGGCCGCCATCGGCCGGGCCCGCCAGGACAGCCACGCCCTGCGCCGGGGTGAGCGCATCCAGCTGTGGGTCGACGACTCCTTCTACGCCTACGCCCGGGACGCGGGCAGCGGCGAGGTGGCCATCGTCGCCATGAACAAATCCGGCAGCACCCGCACCGAGACCGTGAGCACCTCGAACACGAGCTTGTCGAGCGGAACCCTCACAGACGCCCTCGGCTCCGGCGTGAGCGTCAATGTCAGCGGCAGCTCGTTCAGCCTGACCCTCGACAACATGCAGTACGTCATCCTCGTGCCCTAGCGGCCCCACCTCCCCTCCCCTGCGGACGTGAACAATGCTCCAGATCCTGCTGCTCAGCGCAGCGCTCCCAGCCCTGGCCGAGGTGGACATCGGCTCGTATGGGCGCATCCAGGCCTCCTCCGACCTCGCGGGCGGTGAAGGCGACGCGGTGGACGTAGTGAGCCACGGCACCCGGCTCGAGAAGGACCCCTACCTCGAGCTGGACGTGGTCTTCGGCCAGCAGGTCGACGACGCCCTGTTCGAGGTGGTCATCACCCCCGCATTGTCCGGCGAGGTGTTCCACTACGACGGTGAGTGGAACGCCGACCTGGCCGTGCGCAACCTCTACGCGCAGGCCCAGGGCTTCTCGAGCGCGCCCCTGACCGCCTGGGCCGGCTCCCGCATGTACCGGGGCGACGACGTCCACCTGCTGGACTTCTGGCCCCTCGATGAGCTGAACACCGTGGGCGGTGGACTGATGCTGCAGCCCGAAGGCTGGGACTTCCGCCTGCAGACCGGCCTGAACCGCCTGACCGCAGAGGACTGGCAGGTGCAGTGGACCGAGGTGCCCGACGAGAGCGCCGTGGGCACCGAGTCGGTGCTCACCATGGACCGCCAGCGCCTGACCGCCAGTGGGCAGGCCGCCCGGCTGACGCCCTTTGGCGACAGCAACACCTTCCGGCTCAAGGCCTACGGCGAGATCCAGGCCCTGCCCGGCGCCACCCGCATGGAGGACGACTGGGAGAACGAGCTGGACCTCCCCGCCGACTTCGGCTCCATCCTGGGCGCGCAGCTGAGCGCCTGGGGCTGGGGCCACGACGCCTTCGCCCACCTGTTCGTGCGCTACGCCACCGGGCTGTCCGCCTACGGCGACCTGACCGTGCCCATCGACGGCATGGACGTGGACTACTCGGTGCGTGAAGCCCGGGAGTTCCAGACCGCCATCAGCGCCAACCACGAAAACGACCGCATGGGCGTGCTGGTGGGCGGCTACCTGCGGCGCTTCGAGGACGCCGACGGGGTGTCCACCGACGTGGACGACCGCTGGGAGGCCGCCATCGCCCTGCGGCCCACCCTGTTCATCAACGACTTCTCGAGCCTGGGCGTCGAGGTCTCCCAGCAGGTGCTGAGGCCCGACGGCTTGAATCCCCACTCCCGCCAGCACGACGTGCCCATGGTCACCAAGATCGCGGTG
>CAZHIK010001356.1:0-2415 GCA_964532635.1 uncultured Enterobacterales bacterium | reverse complement strand
TACTCGACCCCGCCCTGCTCCGTCCCGGTCGCTTCGATCGCCACGTGGTGGTGCCCCTGCCCGACGTGCGGGGGCGCGAAGGCATCCTCGACGTCCACGCCCGCCGCACGCCGCTGTCCGACGACGTGGAGCTGGCTACCATCGCCAAGGGCACCCCGGGCTTCTCGGGCGCCGATCTCGAGAACCTGGTAAACGAAGCCGCGCTGCTGGCCGCGCGCAAGGACAAGTCCAAGGTCGAGATGGAGGACTTCGAGTCCGCCAAGGAAAAGGTCCTGCTCGGCTCCGAGCGGCGCTCCATGGTCCAGACCGAAGACGAGCGGCGCACCACGGCCTACCACGAAGCCGGCCACGCCCTGGTGGCTTGGCTGTCGCCGGGCGCCGATCCGGTCCACAAGGTCACCATCGTGCCCCGTGGGCGGGCCCTGGGGCTCACCTGGCAGCTACCCGAGCGCGATCGATACAACGAGACCCGCAGGTTCCTGCTCACCCGCATCAATGTGCTGATGGGTGGGCGGGCAGCCGAAGAGCTCGTCTTCGATCAGGTCACTACGGGCGCGCGCAACGACATCAAGCAGGCCACCCGCATCGCCCGCTCCCTGGTGTGCGAGTTCGGCATGTCCGAAGCCCTCGGTCCGGTCAACTGGTCCGAGAAGCAGGACGAGGTCTTCCTGGGCAAGTCCATCTCGAGGCCTTCTCAGGTGAGCGAGCACACCGCCCAGCTCATCGACGCCGAGGTTCGCAACGTGGTGCAGCGTGGCTACGACGCAGCGCGGTCTCAGCTCCTCGAGAACCTCGACGTGCTGCACCGCCTGGCCGACGCGCTCCTGGAGCGCGAGACCCTCGACCAGGACGACTTCGGCGAGCTCGTCCGCGGCGCCGTCTCGGGTGGCGAGTTGGCCCCCAAGCCTTCCCCCGCTGGAGCCTGAGCCTGCGCTTCGCGCCCCGGTGAATCCGGGGGTTGACAGCCTCCGGTGCTGGCCACTATAGGGGGGGCTACCAACCGGAAGCTCTCGGAGCGGTCCCTCAGGGCGGCTCCTTTTTTTGTACCTCCACGCCGCCAGCCTGCTGGGCGCGCACCCCATGTCATCTCCCATCCGCGACATCGAAGAACGCGTCCGCGCGCTGCTGGAAGAGCCCATCGAAGACGAGGGCTACGACCTGGTTGCCGTGGTGCATACCACCGCTGCCGGTGGTCGCACTCTGCGGGTGCACATCGACAAGCCTGGGGGCGTTACCGTGGGCGACTGCACGCGGATCACCCACCTGGTCTCGCCGCTGTTGGATGTGGAGGATCCCATCGAAGGCGCCTATCGCCTCGAGGTCTCGAGCCCCGGGATGGACCGTCCGCTTCAGCGCCTGAGCGACTTCGAGCGCTTCGCCGGCTACCGCGCCAAGCTGCGCCTCGAGCCCGGGGGTGGTCCCCGGAGGCTCACCGGCACCCTCCGGGGCGTCGAAGGGGACAGCGTGCTCATCGAGCGCACCGAACACGTGCGCCGGGTGCCCGTAAGCGCCATCGAGCGGGCCAACCTGGTGCTGGACCTCGACGAATACCGAGCCCTCGCCGGGCTCGACGACACGAACGAACAGGAGAACCCCGATGATCAGTGATCTTGCACGGCTGATCGATGCGGTCCACCGCGAGAAGAACATCCCCCGCGATGTGCTGGTCGAGGTGCTCGAGGGCGCCCTCGAGGCCGCCGCTCGGCGCCGCTTCGGCATGACCCGCGACCTCGAGGCCCACTACAACGAGGAGCTGGGCGAGGTCGAGCTGTTCGAGTTCCGCACCGTGGTCGAAGAGATCGACGACGAAGAGACCGACATCCTGTTCGAGGAAGCCCGCGACCTCGATCCCGAGTGCGAGTTCGGCGACTCCCTCGGCATCAAGATGGACGTCGAGGTGCTGGGCCGCATCGCCGCCCAGACGGCCAAGCAGGTGATCATCCAGAAGATCCGCGACGCCGAGCGCGAGATGACCTTCAACGAGTTCCGCGATCGCAAGGGCGAGCTGATCACCGGCATCGTGCGCCGCTTCGAGAAGGGCAACATCATCGTCGACCTCGGCCGGGCCGAGGCCATCCTCCCCAAGCGCGAGCAGGTCCACACCGAGACCTACCGCCAGGGCGACCGGCTCCAGGCCTACGTGCTCGACATCACCCGCTCCTCCAAGAGCCCCCAGGTGGTGCTGTCCCGCACCCACCCCGGCCTGCTGATGAAGCTCTTCGAGCTCGAGGTCCCCGAGATCTACGAAGGCATCGTGCGCATCGAGGCCTGCGCCCGCGAGCCTGGCCACCGTGCCAAGATCGCCGTCTCGTCCACCGATCCCGACGTCGATCCTGTCGGCGCCTGCGTCGGCCTCAAGGGCTCCCGTGTCCAGGCCGTGGTCCAGGAGCTGCGCGGTGAAGCCATCGACCTCAT
>CAZHIK010001355.1:0-2415 GCA_964532635.1 uncultured Enterobacterales bacterium | reverse complement strand
ACATCGTCGACGCTCGGCGCTTCTCGGCGGGGCGCTGGCCGCCGTGCTGTTCCTGCCCGCCCACACCACCAAGGCCTCCGACGCCGAGTTCGTGCTCAAGTTCGCCACCGTCGCCCCCGACGGCACCCCCTGGGCCGAGCAGCTCAAGGCGGTCAAGAAGCGCATCGAGTCCGACAGCAGCGGCCGCATCAAGATGAAGCTGTTCCTGGGCGGCAGCCTGGGTGGCGAGGTCGAGACCGTGCGCGACCTGCGCCGGGGTCGCCTGCAGGGCTGGGGCGGCTCCACCGCCGCCGTGGCCGAAGGCGCGAGCATCCCCCAGCTGCAGCTGATGGAGCTGCCCTTCCTCTTCGCCAGCTTCGAAGAAGCGGATCACGTGCTCGACACCGTGATCGCCAGTGACCTGTCGGCCGCCCTGGAGGCCAAGGGCTTCGTGGTGGGCTTCTGGCACGAGAACGGCTGGCGCAACTTCGCCACCAAGGGCAAGCCCATCCACACCATGGCGGACCTCAAGGGCATGAAGATGCGCTCCCAGGAGTCCCCGGTCCACCTGGCCATGTACCGCGCCCTGGGCGTGCAGGCCGAGTCCATCCCCGTGCCCGAGGTGCTGGGGGCGCTGCAGACCGGCATGGTCGATGGCTTCGACAACACCCCCCTCTTCTCCGCCGCGACCGGCTGGTACGAGGGCGTGCAGTACTACACCATCAGCCAGCACATCTACCAGCCCGCGGTCATCATCTACTCCAAGGCCTTCATGGACTCCCTGCCCGACGACCTGAAGCAGGTCGTGCTGGGTGACCCCCAGGCCGAGGCCGAGTCCGGCCGCGCCGCCGTCCGCGCCATGCGCGAGGACCTGCTCGCGAACTTCCGCGAGGCCGGCCTGACCGTCTACGAGATGACCGCCGCCGAGCGGACCCCCTTCCAGGAGGCCACCCGCAAGGTCCACGAGGAGATGGCCGACACGGTGGGTCGCGACCTGCTGAACAAGGTCTACGCCGCCCAGAAGGCCTACCGCGCCGGAAAGTAGAGTCATGAACCAAAGCGACGCTACAGCGGCGGGCACCCCCGCCGCCCACAGCGCCCCTGACATCAGCAGGCTGCCGCCCTCCGTGGGGCGGCAGTTGCTGGATGCGGTCGAGCGCTTCGAAGACGAAGACGTGGTGGCCCTGCGCTACCGCGACCCCGACGAAGACGCCTGGGAGGGCTTCTCCTGGGCCGAGCTGCTCGAGAAGGTGCAGCACGTTGCCGCCGGGCTCATCGACCTGGGCATCGGCCGCGGCGACCGGGTGGCCCTGCTGTCCAACAGCCGCTGGGAGTGGGCCGTCACCGACCTGGCTACCCTGAGCATCGGCGCCATCACCGTGCCCATCTACCAGTCCAACACCCCCGACGAGGTCTGGTACGTGCTGGACGACTCCGGCGCCGAGGTGGTGATCGCCGAAGACCGGGAGCAGATCGGCAAGCTCATGGAGATCCGCACCCGGCTGCCTGAGTTACGCCACGCCGTGCTGCTCGACGGCAAGGTCAAGATCGAGGACTTCCTGGTTTCCTGGAAGCGCCTCGAGGAGCGCGGCGAGAAGCGCCTCGCCGACGAGCCAGGCTGCATCGAGGCGCTGCTCGAGCAGGTCCAGCACGACGACCCCGCCACCTTCGTCTACACCTCCGGCACCACCGGGCGCCCCAAGGGCGTGGTGCTCACCCAGCGCAACCTGGTCTTCGAGTCCGTGGCCTTGCGATCGGTGCTCGACGCCGGCCCCCGGGACGAGACCCTGCTGTTCCTGCCCATGGCCCACATCTTCGCCCGCGTCGGCTACCTGGGCTTTCTGGAGCTGGGCTACACGGTCTGCTTCGCCGAGAGCATCGACCGCCTGATGGGCAACCTGCCCGAGATCAAGCCCACCTTCGTCTTCTCTGTTCCCCGCATCTACGAGAAGGTCTACGACAAGGTCGTCTCCGGCGTGCAGAAGGGCAGCCGACTGAAGCGCTGGATCTTCGCCTACAGCATGGCCATCGGCCGCGCGGTGAGCCGCAGGAAGCAGGCCGGCAAGTGGATTCCGCCCTGGGTGGACATCTGCCTGCAGGTCGCCGAGATGCTGGTGTTCAACAAGTTCCGCAAGGCGTTCGGCGGCGAGGTGCGCTTCTTCATCTCCGGCGGCGCCCCGCTGCCCCGGGAGATCGCGGAGTTCTTCCACGCCGGCGGCATGACCATCCTCGAGGGCTACGGCCTGACCGAGACCACGGCCGCCAGCCACGTCAACCGGCTCGACGAGTACCGCTTCGGAACTGTAGGTCCGCTCCTCCCCGGGGTCGACTGCAAGATCGCCTCCGACGGCGAGATCCTGCTGCGCGGGCCCAACGTCTTCGCCGGCTACCACCAGCGCCCCGAGGCCACGGCCGAGGCCATGGTGGATGGCTGGT
>CAZHIK010001354.1:0-2415 GCA_964532635.1 uncultured Enterobacterales bacterium | reverse complement strand
GCGTTGACGTCGTTGGGGGTGTCGCCGATCATCACCACGCGATCCACGGAGTGCCCCGCTGCTCTCGCCCGCTGGGTGGCCACCCGGATCAACGCCGCCCGGGTGGGCCCGTCGTCGGAGAAGGCTCCGAAGGAGAAACGACCCCACAACCCGAAGGCCCCGAGCTTGGCCCGCGCACCCACCTTCCAGTTGCCGGTGACCAGCCCGATGATCCCGTGACGCTCCACGGCGTCGAGCACGGCGGGGACCCCGGGGCAGAGCTGCTGGGCAGGATTTCCGGCCGGGTCCATGCCGGCTCGCAGCTCGCGCTCGAAGCGCGTCACGAAGCGGTCGCGCTCGAGGGGCACGCCCCAGCGCGCGCAGGCCCGACGCAGCACGCCGTCGTCGAGCACGCCGCGGAAGTCGACGTCGTCGAAGGCGTTGGGCACTCCGTACAGCGCCTCGAAGGTGCGGCCCATGGCCTGGCGACCAGCGCTGTCGGAGCGCAGCAGGGTGCCGTCGATGTCGAAGAGCCAGAGCATCACGGGGCGCCTCCCGAGGCGAGCAGTGCGGCCACGCCGGCGGTGACGAGGTGATCCACCGGCCGCCCGTCGGGCAGCAGGGCGCGGATCTCGGGGCTCGAGACCCCGGGCAAGCTTGGCGCTCCAGGCACCGGGGGCCAGCCCACCCGCACCACCACGACGGGCTCGAACTCGGCCTGGATGTGCTCCCAGGCGTGCCAGTGGTCGGTCTGATCCAGGACGTCCGCGCCCACGACAAGCCGCAGCCTCCAGTCGGGGTGCCGCTCGGCCAAGGCCCGCAGGGTGTGCAGGGTGTAGCTGGGGGTGGGCAGCTGGGCTTCGATGTCCAGAACCTCGATGCGCTGGGGCTGCACGTCGGCGGCCATGGCCCGGCAGAGGGCCAGCCGCCGCTCGAAGGGGCTCGAGCGCTTGTCGAAGGCGTGCCGGAACGCCGGCACCAGCAGGACGCGATCCACCCGCCCGGTCCACAGCAGCCAGCCGGCCACCATGGCGTGGCCCACGTGGGGTGGATCGAAGCTGCCTCCGTAGACCGCGACCTGCACCGGACCTCCTAGGGAGCGGGGCTCATCCTCTATCTCCCCGCTGGGGACCTGCCATGATAGGGGATGCGCCCATTCCCGGCAGCCCACCCCCCTCGATGATCCGTCTGTACCACGTCTCCAAGTCCTACGGTGACTACGCCGCCTTGCAGGACATCAACCTCAGGGTGGCCAAGGGTGAGTTCTGCTACATCACGGGTCCCTCCGGGGCCGGCAAGACCACCCTGCTCAAGCTGCTGTACGCCGCCGAGAAGCCCTCGGAGGGCAAGGTGATGGTGGGCGGCGTGGACCTCACCGACCTCACCCGCCGCCGCCGCCCCTACCTGCGCCGCAACATCGGGGTGATCTTCCAGGACTTCAAGCTGATCCCCAGCCGCACCGTCGCCGAGAATGTCGCCCTGTCCATGGAGGTGCTCGGCTACCCGCGGGCCACCATCCAGCGCCGGGTGCGGGCCGTGCTGTCCATCGTGGGCCTCAAGGGCCGCGAGAACAACCTGCCCGCCCAGCTGTCGGGCGGTGAGCAGCAGCGTGTGGCGGTCGCCCGAGCCATCGTCAACGACCCTGCCGTGCTGCTGGCCGACGAGCCCACGGGCAACCTCGACGGCGGCATGGCCATCGAGGTCATCGAGATCCTCCAGGCCATCAACCTGCGCGGCACCACCGTGCTGGTGGCCACCCACGACATGGCACTGATGGACCGCTTCCCCTACCGCGCGCTGCGCTTCGTCCAGGGCAAGCTGGTCAAGGAGCGGCCGTGTCGTCTCTGATGGCCCACATCCTGCGGCGGGCCTTCCGCTCCCTGTGGGAGAACCTGTACCTCAACCTGGTGGCCACCGGTGTGATCGCAGCCTCCGTGCTGATGCTCGGTGTGTTCCTGATGGTGATGTACAACCTCAACGCCATCACCCACAGCTGGGCCAGCGACGTCCACATCTCGGCCTACTTCAGGCCCGATGTGCCGGTGGAGCGCTGCTTCGAGCTCAAGGAACGGGTGGCGGCCATGCCCGGCATCGAGGCCGTGCGCTACGTCTCCGAAGAGGAAGCCCGCGAGTACCTCGTCGCCGAGCTGCCCGAGACCCAGCCGGTGCTGGCGGAGCTGGGCGAGGGCGTGCTACCGGCTTCCCTCGAGATCACCCTCGAGCCCTCCATGGCCCGCGAGCAGGGCATCCACCAGATGGTAGACGCCCTGGCCCTGCCGGAGCTCGAAGAGGTGGACTACGGCCAGCAGTGGGTGGAACGCTTCAACTCCTTCCTGGCGCTGCTGCGCCTGCTCGGGCTGATCCTGGGTGGGCTGATCGCCATCGCCGCGGTGTTCCTGGTGGCCAACACCATCCACCTGGTGGTCTACAACCGGC
>CAZHIK010001353.1:0-2426 GCA_964532635.1 uncultured Enterobacterales bacterium | reverse complement strand
GCGTAGAGCTGATCGATGGGTCGGGTGTAGGGGTCCTGGATCGTCTCTTCGGTTGGCTGCGCCGCGGCATCCGCGTCATCGCCTTCTTCGTGCCAGGACCAGTCCTCATCATCATCGAGGGCTGCGGGTGCCTCGTCCATGGGCACGTGGGTGTGGTGCTCGTCGGGCACGTGGGTGCGGTGGTCATGGGGGACCGGGGGCACCGCCGCAGGCACCGTCTCCTGGACGGGTTCGCTGACGACCGGACGCTCGATGCGGGGCTCGGTGGGAGCAGACTCGAAGCTCGGCTGCGCTGGGCTCGGTGATTCCTCGAAGCTCGGCTGCGCTGCCGATGGCGCCACGGGTGCAGGCACCGGCTGGAGGATCGCAGGGGCCGGAGGCACCACGGGCATGGTCCGAATCCGCTCCGGCGCGGGAGGCGTCGGGGTAGCCTGCGGGTCAGGCGGTGGAGGCTCGGAGCGCGGGTCGGCCTGGGCCGCGGGTGCTGCTGCTCTCGCCGCAGCGACCTCGGCGGGGGACAGGGGCTGGGTGGGAGCCAGAGGCTCGGGCAGCGGGGGCTCGTAGGGTGCGCCGGCTACGGCCGAAGGTGCCGCAGCCTTCGCCGCAGCGACCTCGTCGGCGGACAATGGCTGGGTCGTCTCCAGAGGCTCGGGCACGCTGGCAGCGTCCGGTACGTCTTCGTGCTTCGTGGGCGTGGGGCCCACGAGGCCCGGATCCGGTACAGGAGGAGGCAGCACGAAGGCCTGGCGCTGACGCTCCCGCTCGGCCCGAAGGGAGGTGTGCGAAGCCACCGGAGGTTCCGGCGCCTCGATCTCGTCACGCCAGGTAACGCCACTGTCGGGCCTGGTGGGGGGCTCCACCAGCACGGCTTCTTCCTCGTCCTCGTACTCGTCGTCGGCGGGCGCGGTGAGGTAGGGCTCGGGCTGCGGCTCCCGGGGGGCAGGCTCGTCCCAGGTGTCCTGGGGTGGCCCCAGTTCATCGGGCTCGTCGTACAGCGGAGCATCCGCCACGGGAGGCGCTGGGGGCGCAGCCTCGGGTGCTGGCTCACGCTCGAACACCTCGACCTCTCGGATGAGCCCTGGTTCGGGGACGTCGACCTGGGGCGGCGCTCGCTCCAGTCCCGCCAGGGGCGACGGAGTCTGGTGGGCGCGGGGACCCCGGCCCGGAGGCGCGAAGGGGAAGGGGGTGGGCCGCTCCTGCTTGCGCAGCACCGAGCTTTCGAGGCGGACCGAGGTCTGCTGGGGCTCGGGCGCCTCGGCAGCCATCGGAGGGGGCTCGGTCACGGCCGCGGCGACCAGCCCCGGCTCATCGGACGGGCGGACCCGGGCGGCGATGCTGAGGGCGGTGGGGAAGCCGCTGAGGACGGGCGGGCGGGCCGGGGGATCGGGGACGGTGGTCTGCAGCACGATGCGCCGCAGCGGTAGGGGCACATCCTCGCCCGGATCCAGGGGCCCCATGCGCATCTTCTGACCCATGATGCGCGCCATCTGTGGCGCCGGCTTGAGGGTGGGGTCCACCGGGAACACCCGGACCCCGGTGATGGCCTCGTGGAGGATCAGGCCCAGGGCGTAGATGTCGGCCGATACCGGGCTGCAGCCCTCGGGGTTGTCGAAGTACTCGGGGCCCACATAGGCCAGCGAATCGGCGTCGAGCTGTCCGTGCGCTCCCTCGCGGAACACGGTGCCGAAGCCGGTGATGCGGATGTGGCGGCCTTCGGCGAGGAGCACATCGGAGGGCCGCAGGTCACCGTGGTGAGCGCCGTGGGAGTGGATGAGCGACAGAGCACCAGCCAGACGACCGAAGACGAAGCCCAGCTCCTCGAGCTGGAAGGGGCCTGCGCTCAGGCGCTCCTCGAGGGAGCGACCGCGCACCAGCTCGGTGGTCATCCACAGCAGGCTGCGTTCGTGGTCCTCACCCCAACCGAGCACGTGGATGAGGGCCTCGTGGCGGAGCATCAGCAGTGGTTCGATCTCGGCGATGAAGTTGGTGCGCGCTTCCTCGTAGTCGGGAGGGCGCGCCACCTTGAGGGCACCACGCAGGTTGAGGTTCAGCCCGTGTCGAGCGAGGAAGATGGCTCCATGTTCCCCTTCGCCCAGGCGGGCTTCCACGATCCAGTCGCCGATCCGCTCCCCTGGACGCAGCATGAGGCCATCTCCTTGTTCCTGCCCACGGGCAACGTGCGCACCGGGCTGTCTACCGCTTGTTCTATATGCCATCTCGTCGCATGGCACACGCTGTATTGACGCGTCAACCTCGCACGGTGAACAACTTGTGGAAGACCTGCCATTGCGCGGCCTGGACAGAGCACCGCTCTCTCCGCTGACAAGCTTTCAACCCACTCAGTTGCCGTCGCCATCCCCCCCAACGAGTTTTCCACAGGTGGAATCAGCGGCTCAGCGCCAACCGGTAGCCCTGTAGAATTTTCA
>CAZHIK010001352.1:0-2438 GCA_964532635.1 uncultured Enterobacterales bacterium | reverse complement strand
GTTCTGGGACCCCGATTTCGGCCCTTCATGTACCTGCAACTGTCAAAGTCGGGATAGAGCCCTCCGCACTCCCGGAGCTCACCATGTCCCTGCGCCGCACCATCGCCACCCTCCTGCTGCTGCCCCTGTTCGTCTTCCTCGAGCGGGGTGCCTGGTACGGCTACCGCGCCATCAGCTTCCTGTTCCAGGTTGGCGACAGCTTCGACGGCGGGCTGGGGCTGGACACGACCGAGGTGGCCGCCAGCCGCACCTGGGAGCAGCTGCTGATCCCTGTCGTCTTCCTGCTGGCCGGTGCCCTGGGCATCGCGGTGGGTCCCCAGGCCCTGCTGCTGCTGGGCACCCTCATCGCCCTGCCGGCCATGGTCATGCTTGGCGTGCCCGCGCCCGCGCTGGTTGGGGCAGGCATGATCCTGTTCCTGGTGGGTCACGCCGTGAGCGTCCCCGGCGTGATGGCCAGCGCTGCAGCGGCCTTCCGCGGCCGAGCGGAACACCTGCGCACCACCGCAATGGCGCTGATCTACGTGGGAATCAACCTCGCCGGCTTCCTGGGCCCCGCCACCACCGGGGCGCTGCACCCCGGGCTCGGCTTCCAGACCACCTTCCTGGTCCTGGTGGTGCCCACGGCCCTGGCCGTGCTGGTGGCCGCGCTGCTGGGCGGGGCCACCATCTGGACCCGGGCCGAGGTTGCGGCCGAGCCCGAGCCCGTCCCCCCTGCCGGGCGCGCGGTGCTGGGCTCCCTGGGCCTGATGGCGTTGGTGATGGTGCCCTGGCTGTGCTCTCTGAACATCTACGAGCTCATCTACACCTCCGTGGACCTCTACGCCCTGCCCCCCTTCCTCCAGGACCACTGGTTCGAGATCAATCCACTGATGTGCGTGGTCACCGGCGTACTGATCGCCATCGCGGCGGCCGTCATGCACCTGACCAAGCTGCGCCTACCCGCCCTGTTCATCGTGGCACTGGGTCTGGCGCTGATGGCTCTGGGGCAGGCCCTGGTGCTGGTGGCCGCCATGCCCGCGTCACCGTGGCTGGCGGTCGGCGGGCTGGCCCTGCTCGCCGTGGCCGAGGCCACCATGATGGTCTTCCTCACCAGCCGCATGCTGGGGGACCTGCACTGGCGCCTGGTGACCATCATCGGGGCGCTGTGGCTGGCGATCACCTACGGTGGTGCCTCCCTGCTGGCATGGCTCGGCGACATCCTGCAGGCGTCCTGGTGGGGCCAGGCCGTGGGCTGGACCGGCGTGGGCAGCGCGCTGCTGTTGGCGCTGATCCTGGCCGTCATCGCTGTCCCAGCCCGACGGCAGCTGTGGACGCCCGCGGCTCGATAGCGATCCCTACTCCACCCAGATCTCACCCTCACCCACCTCGAGGGTGCGCACCGTCCCCTTCGAGGCCTGCTCACCCGTGAGCAGCTCGGTGCCTCCGGGCCCGGGGACCTCGATGGGATCCTCGCCGAGGTTCAGCAGAGCCGTGGTGTCCTCGCCCACCTGCCATATCCAAGGCACCGTGTCATCGGGCAGGCTGCGCTCGGCCACCGGACCCAGGTCGTGGCCCGAGGGGAAGCGCAGGGGGGAGAGCGGCCGCACCGGCTCGCCCCGCAGGGCCGCGGCATCGGGATGCAGCTCCAGAACCAGCTGGCCCTCGTCCAGGGCGCTCAGGTCGTCGCCCGCCAGCCACAGCCCCGAGCTGATGAGCTGGGCCACCACGGCCCCCCGGGCCTGGGCGTTGTCGAAGGGCTCCCGCAGCAGCAGCACGTCGGGATCGATCCACCACCAGATCCCGTTCTGCCAGGCTCGGCCGGTGGTAGCCCGGGCCTGCCAGCGCAGGTAGGCGGGATCGGGATCCGGGGACCAGCCAAACGCGATGTCCGCGCCGGTCCGAAAGGCCTCGACGAAGCCCAGCGACGGCAGCATGGGCGCCCCGCAGGCCAGGATGAAGGCCTCCTCGCCAGCCGCTTCCCGCAGCAGTCGCATCCCCGAGCGGTAGGCCTCGAGGCCGCTGACGTCGTGGTAGCGCTGGCCGGGCTGGGCGCCGGCGTAGAGGAAGTCGAGCTTCAGGTAGGTCCAGCCCTCGGCCACCCGGGCGGCGATCACCTCGGAGAGCCAGGCCGCGGCGTCGGGATGGGTCACATCGATCACCGCGTAGTCGCCGGTGCTGTCGTTGTCGAAGCTCAGCTCCGCGCCCTCGGCATCCAGCACCCACCAGTCGTCGTGCTCGGCGTAGACGGGCGCCGAGCGGTCGACGTAGAACGGCGCCATCCACAGGCCCGGGGTGAGCCCCTCGGCGGTGATGTCGGCCGCCAGAGCCGCCATGCCCGAGGGGAACTTGTCGTTGGCCGTCCACTCTCCCCACACCACCTGCCAGCCGTCGTCCACCTGCACCAGCTCCACCGGCGCGTGGCTCCCCGTGGCGTTCAGGTCCGCGATCACCTCGAGGTT
>CAZHIK010001351.1:0-2439 GCA_964532635.1 uncultured Enterobacterales bacterium | reverse complement strand
CAGTCCTCCAGCAGGTCCGCGAGATGGCGTGGAACTTCTGGGTGGCCAACGGCATCGAGGCCCTCGAGCGCCTGTCGTTCTTCGGCGTGCGCGCCGTGGTGGGCCTGTACATGTACGGCGAGGCCTCGGCCCTGCACCTGACCATGACCGAAAAGGGCTTGATCTTCGGCATCTGGGCCCTGATCCAGTGCCTCGTGCCCATGGTCAGCGGCGGCTACACCGACAGCTATGGCTACCGCAAGTCGATGTACGTGGCCTTCGCCATCAACATCGTCGGCTACTGCACCATGGCGAACGCCGACGGCTTCTGGCTGATGATGCTGGCGGCCTGCCTGGTGGGCACCGGCACCGCCATCTTCAAGCCCCCCGTCCAGGGCACCGTGGCCAAGTCGCTGAACGACGGCAACTCGGCTCTGGGCTTCGGCATCTTCTACTGGCTGGTCAACATCGGCGGCCTGCTGGCCCCGCTGCTGGCCGCGGCTCTGCGCGGTGATCCCGAGACCAACCCGACCTGGCACTACGTCTTCTACGGCGCCGCCATCGTCACCGCGCTCGCCTTCATCCCGGCCACCTTCCTGTTCCGCGAGCCCGAGATCGATCAGAAGGCCCGGGACAAGGACCCCATGCAGGTCTTCACCGACACCATGATGACCCTGTGGCGCGATCAACCGATGCTGCGCTTCCTGCTGGTGGTCTCGGGCTTCTGGTTCATGTTCATGCAGCTGTGGGACCTGCTGCCCAACTTCCTGGACGAGTGGGTCGACACCCGGGACGTGGGTGGCATGGTGGTATCGGTCCTTGGCTCCAAGGCCGACGCCTGGGTGCTGGCCGACGGCGCGCTCAAGCCCGAGATGCTCATCAACATCGACTCGGCCGCCATCGTGCTGCTGGTGCTGCCCTTGTCCTGGTTCTTCGGGCGCTTCAAGATGATGACCTGCCTGGTGCTGGGCATGGTCATCGCCACGGTCGGCTTCACCATGAGCGGCATGTCTCAGGCAGGCACCTTCGCCGCCATCATGATCTTCGTCTTCGCCATCGGCGAGATCATCTGCAGCCCAAAGTTCTCCGAGTACATCGGGATGACCGCCCCACCGGACAAGAAGGCGATCTACATGGGGTACTCGAACATCCCCTTCGCCATCGGCTGGGCCGTGGGCAACTGGGCCTCGGGCCCACTGTACGACGCCTTCTCCTCCCGCACCGCGCTGGCCCGCAAGTGGCTGGTGGAGCACGGCGGCATGAACCCCGAGGCCGTCGAGGCCATCGCCGGCGAAGACGTGCTGCAGACCATGGTCACCACCATGGGCGACGGCGCCACCACCTACGAAGCCACCACCGCCCTGTGGAACGCCTACGATCCCTGGATCATCTGGGTGATGCTGGGCTCCGTGGGCGCCCTGAGCGTCCTGGGCATGGTCTGGAACTACATCCAGGCCCAGAAGACCGAAGCGCCGGCCCCCGCCACCCCAGAGAAGCAGAAGATCGAGGTGCCCTAGCCCCATGGGCTCCCTGGCCCGCAAGCTCGGCCCCACCACCGCCACCATGCTGGTGGTGGCCAGCATGGTGGGCACCGGGGTGTTCACCACCACCGGCTTCCTGGTGGCCGACATCGGCTCGAGCCCCGCGGTGCTGGCGTGCTGGCTGCTGGGTGGGGTGCTGGCCCTGGCCGGCGCCCTCACCTACGGAGAGCTGGCCGCGGCCATCCCCGAGAACGGCGGCGAGTACCTGCTGCTGTCCCGCATCTACCACCCCTCCCTGGGCTTCGTGGCGGGCTGGATCTCCCTGATCGTGGGATTCTCGGCCCCCATCGCCGCCGCGGCCCTGGCCTTCTCCCGCTACATGGCCGCGGTCTTTCCCGGGCTGCCCGAGCTGCCGGTGTCATTGGCGCTGATCGCACTGCTGTCTGGAGTGCACTGTCTGCGCCTCGAGCTGGGATCGGGCTTCCAGAACGCCTTCACCATCGGCAAGACCGCTCTGATCCTGGCCTTCATCGTCGGTGGGCTGTGGCTGGGCACCCCTTCCCGCTGTCTCGCGCCCGGCACCGCGCCCATGGGCGAGGCCCTGTTCAGCTCCGGCTTCGCCGTGGGCCTCATCTTCATCAGCTTCTCGTACCAGGGCTGGAACGCCTCGCTGTACATCGCCGGGGAGCTGCGCCGGCCCGAGCGGTGGATCCCCCTGTCCCTGGTGCTGGGCACCGCGCTGGTCATCCTGCTCTACCTGGGCCTCAACGCCGTGTTCCTTGCGGCGGTGCCGGCCTCCGAGATCGCCGGCCAGCTCGAGGTGGGTCACATCGCGGCGGTGGCCCTGTTCGGCGAAGACGCCGCCCGGCTGCTGTCCACCGTCATCGCGGTGGGGCTGGTGAGCACGGTGGGGGCCTACATCATGACCGGCCCCCGGGTCTACGAAGCCATGGGCCAGCACTTCCCGGGCCTGCGCTTC
>CAZHIK010001350.1:0-2439 GCA_964532635.1 uncultured Enterobacterales bacterium | reverse complement strand
TGTGGAACGGTGGTTGTGGGCGCCGCCGACGGCCAGGTCCCCGAGCGAGAGGAGGTCGAGGGTCGGGGCATCGCCAACGGCCTAGAGGGCCTGCAGCGCATCGGCCCGGAGCGGATCAAGGAGCACGAGCCCCACGTCAACGGCGTGGATGGGCTCTTCGTTCCCCAGACCGGCATCATCGACTATCGCCAGGTCACCGAGAAGTACGGCGAGCTGGTGCAGGCCCGCGGTGGCGAGGTCCGGCTGGAGTCCCGCGTGCTCGGGGTCCGCAAGGAGAGCGACCGCGTCGTGCTCGACAGCGAGACCGGGGCGGTGCACGCACGCAACATCGTCAACTGTGCTGGCCTGCAGTCCGACCGCGTGGCCCGCATGTGCGGTGTCGACCCCGGCCTGCAGATCGTGCCCTTCCGCGGTGAGTACTACGAGCTGGTGCCCGAGAAGCACCACCTCTGCCGCACCCTCATCTACCCGGTGCCCGATCCGCGCTTCCCCTTCCTGGGAGTCCACTTCACCCGCATGATCCACGGCGGAGTCGAGGCCGGACCCAACGCGGTGCTGGCGTTCGCCCGCGAAGGCTACAAGCACAGCGACATCAGCATCCCAGACGTGTTCGACTACGCCACCTACGGTGGCTTCTGGAAGATGGCCTGGAAGCACTGGCCCATGGCCATCGGCGAGTTCCATCGCTCCTTCTTCGAGGGGGCCTTCGTGAAGGCCTTGCAGGGCCTCATCCCGGAGATCACCACGGCCGACGTGGTGCGCGGAGGTGCCGGCGTGCGAGCCCAGGCCCTCGAGCCCGACGGCTCCCTGAGCGACGACTTCCGCATCAAGGAAGCCGAGCGACAGTTCCACGTCCTCAACGCACCCTCACCGGCCGCCACCGCCAGCCTGGCCATCGGCCGCGAGCTGGCGAAGAAGGCTGCGGTGAGCTTCGCCCTCGACTAGCGCCTTCGCCGAAGACCCACGCCCAGCAGGCCCAGCAGCAGCCACGGGGTGGCCGAGGTGGGCCCACCGGCGCAGCCACAGTCGCCAGGCGGCTCGCCGCTGTCCCCGGGGAGTCCGGTGTCTGGGGCGGGACTGTCGGGCTCGAAGCCCGGCGGGCGATCGAGCTGGAGGTAGCCGGCACCGTAGAGATCGTCGGGGCCGGGTTCCCCAAGGTCCAGGGCGGCCTCGGCCAGCCAGGCGCGCAGCTCGTCTGGACCCAGGGTGTGCTCGCCGGCCTGGACCAGCAGCGCGGCGGCTCCGCTGACGTGTGGTGCTGCGGCGCTGGTGCCGTTGAAGCCCAGCGTGCCGTTGGTGGAGGTGGAGACCACGGTCGGGGCGGACAGGTCCGGCTTGGTGCGTCCGTCGAAGGTGGGACCCTGGGAGGAGTATGGAGCCAGGCTGTGATCCCACCAGTGCACCGCGCCCACGGCCAGGGCGCCGGAGGCAGCCGAAGGGACGGCGATAGTGCCTTGCCGTACCTGGAAGGTGTCGTCGAGCTCATGCAGGCTCCAGGCCCAGGCAGAGGTGCCCACTGCGCGCCCCTCGCTCGCGTCGTAGATGGCCAGCTCAAGCGTGTCGACCTCGGCCTCGCAGCTCACGCCCTCCCAGGGATCGCCGCTTCCGGCCTGGAGCTCGTCCTCCAGCGCGCAGGGCTTGCTGGCTTCGGGCTCGAACAGGCCGACGGCCAGGTCGATCCCGGCCTCACCATAGGGCTCGTCCCAGCGCAGGGAGGCCGAGGCGTAGCCGTCCACCACCGGCACAGGGATGCGCTCGAGCCCGCCGAGCTCGAGCCAGCCGTCTCCGTCGGCGTCCTCGAGGGTCCCGGAGAGGTAGTTGTCCGCGTCGTTGCCCGCTGACTGCACCCACAGCACCCCACGGTCCGCGAGGGCGTTGATGGCGGCCGACAAGGGATTGTCGTCGTCGGGGTGCCAGACGTTGTCCCAGCTCACGCAGCAGTTGACCACGTCTACCTCGGCGTCCATCAAGGCCTCGACGGCGGCGAGGAACTCGACCTCGGTGTCGAAGCTGTACAGAGCCAGCTCGGCGCCTGGGGCGAAGTCGTGGATGATCTCGGCCACCGCGGTGCCGTGGTCGCTCTGCTGCACCACGGTGTGGAAGTGGGTCTCGACCTCGTCGGGCAGCTCGCTGCCGAGCAGGGAGAGGTGGCCGGCGAAGCCGGAGTCCACCACGGCGACGCGCACCCCGGTGCCGTCGAGGCCCAGCGCCGCCCAGTCTCGCAGCATCACGTCCGCCAGCCCCTCTGTGCTGCGTTCCCCGTCCGGACGACCCCGGTGGGGGGGACGGGAGCGGGCCAGGCCCTCGAGGGCCTGGAGCTTGGATGCCGGCAGGCGCCCCTGCACCATCCCGCCCGCCCCGGCCTCGATCTCGAGCTCGGGGATGCGCTGCTGCGGCAGAGCGAGGGGGACGGGCCCGCCCGCCCTGGGGGACAGCACG
>CAZHIK010001349.1:0-2441 GCA_964532635.1 uncultured Enterobacterales bacterium | reverse complement strand
GCTTGGTACGGCTCCCCCTTCACCGTGTCGGGGAACATCTACCAGAGCTTCTCGGAGTCTCACACCATCTCGGGCGACGGCCCCGTCCTTCGGCTGCGGGAGTGATCAGCGGGCTTCGGTCGCGTAGGCCGGGTCCACCTCCACCAGCCGGTCGGCCAGGGTGGCGTTGTGGGCCCACTCCCAGGGGCCCGAGTCGTCCATGAACTCGAAGTCGCCGATCAGCACCACGTCGCCGCCGTTGTCGATGCGTTCGACGGCGACCATGTGCTCGTCCTGGAACCGGGCCAGGTACTCCCCGTCGCCCACGTCCAGGTAGCAGGCGTCCCGGAAGCGCAGGATCTCCACCCCGGCGGTGATCTGGTGGGGAGAGATGAGGTCCATCTCCGCGATCTGGTAGTCCCCCAGGCCGCTCCCGGTGAGGCGCAGGGTGGAGCCCAGGCCGGCCAGCAGGTCGTTGGGGGTGGTGGTGGCGCAGCCATCCTTTTCGGTGAGCACCACGATGCGGGTGCCCACCGCCAGCGCACCCTGCATCAGGGCCAGCTCCTCACCCGTGAAGGCCTCCTCGCCGGTGTAGCCGGGGCCGATGAGGAAGATGGCCCGGTAGTCGCTGACGTCGTCGGGGATGTAGCTGCGGTAGTCGGAGTTCCAGCCGTACACATCCTTCCAGTGCTGGTCGATGAGGTCGAAGCGGGCCCAGCCGCTCTCGTCCTCCTCGGGGCCGCCGTGGCCATGGAACAGCAGGATGCGGTCCCCGGTGGGCAGGATCGGAGGCACCGTGTCTGTGGTGTCACCGCTGTCGCCGGTGTCATCGCCGGTATCGGGGATGCGGTCCACGGGGTCGGCGGGGCAGCCCGCCAGAAACATCCCGAGCAAGGCGAGGGTGCGCATGGTCTCTCCAAAGTGCGGATTCCCGCAGATTATACGCGGAGTCCACCTGTAGGGGAGGGGTTTATCCCCTCCCGACCCGGGAACCTCTTCGCGCCCACGAGATCCCCTCAGTCCAACCACACCAGCTGCAGCGCGGAGCCGTACATGCGCGCGTAGCGGGACAGGGTCGCCGAGCGGCCGCCGAGCCAGCTCGGATCACCGGGCCGATAGCCCGGCGGGAAGAGCCGGCCGCTGGCCCGATCGCCGATCCCCTCGTAGCCCTGGCTCCAGTCCCTCCACTTCAGCTGCCAGTCGTAGCCGTTGCCCTGCAGGTCCAGGTCGGCCACCACGCCCAGCTCGGGATCGAGCCGCGGCTGGGCGTTGCTCACCAGAACCGGGGTGTCACCGTGATTCCAGGCCTGGGCCGCAGGCTCCACCACCCGGATGTGGGCGTTGCGGTGGTTCAGGTCGTCGAGGGGCGTGCCCACGGCCAGGCCCCCGGGCAGTGACCGGCTGCCGGGCTCGAAGCTGTAGTACAGCCGCCGGGCGAGGATGGGCTCGCCGGAGAGGGGCACCAGCTGGCCTGCCTGGTAGCGCATGGGGCGCCCCAGCAGGGTCCAGCCCGAGTTGAACTTCGCGGGCTCCCAGGCCAGCTCCCAGGTGGTGGTGAGCAGATCGCACCGACTGGCGGTCTCGCCCTGGATCAGGCTTCCCTCCCCGTAGTTGGCTGCGGTGAAGAGCAGGGGAGGGGCCTGGGGGTGGGTGCCGGAGAGCACCGCGATGTTCCACCAGGACATGCCCACGTCGTTGGACTCCCTGCGGAAGGCCAGCACGTACTCGCGGCGGCCGTCACCGTCCAGGTCGGCCCGGACCACGTCGAAGTCGTTGGCCGTGCCGCGGAGCTGGGACGGATCTCCACCGCTGTCGCCCTGCACGGGCGCGGGCCAGGCCGTCACGGGCCGCCCGCCCTCCACCAGCACGAAGCCAGGGGTGCCCTGCACCGCCTCACAGCTGCACAGCCGCTGCCAGCCGCCGTCCAGGGCCACGCAGGCCGCGGAGGCACAGCCAGGAACCTGCGCCGGTGTGGGGGCCGGCAGCCGCTCCGAGCGGCAGGCCCGGGGAGCGTCGTCCACGGGTTCCATGGCCGGCCATGGCGGCAGCCCCTCGGTGGCCAGCCCCGAGCGTGGGACCCGCAGGCGCTGCCCCATGTAGATGGTGTGGGGATCCCGGAGGCCGTTGAGCTTGGCCAGGGCCGGCCAGCCGCCGGGCACGTCGAAGTCCCAGGCGATCCACTCCAGGGTGTCCCCCCACTGCACCGTGTACAGCGCCATGTTCTTGTCGCGGTGGCGCGCACCGTCGGGCCGGGGGTGGCAGGAGAACAGCAGCAGAGCGAGCAGGGGAAGCAGGATGCGCATCACGGCTCCGTGGGACGGCGGCGGGCGAGGACTTGGACGCCCGGGCGCGGCGATGGTTCCCGGGCTGGGGCCCAGGACCCGTGAAACGGCGCGGAGCTTCCCAGGCTTACAGGTGGTAGTCCGGGGCTTCGAGGTACAGGCTGGTCAGGTAGACGATGG
>CAZHIK010001348.1:0-2444 GCA_964532635.1 uncultured Enterobacterales bacterium | reverse complement strand
GCGCACGACATCGCCGCGCCGATCGAGCATCTGCACCACGAAGGGCCGTTCGGAGGGGACGTCCTTTGCGGGGAGGCCATCCACCATCAGAGCGCCATCCCCAGGCAGCGCGAAAGGTCGGCGGGTCCCCTGCCCCTCGGCCTCCTGCGCCGCCGCGAAGTCGGAGCGCAGCCGATGCCGCTCAGGCGCCATCTCGGGAGCCAACTGCCAGGAGGGCTGCAGGGCCAGGATGGCGCGGAAGGCCCCCTGGCTCAGATCCGATCGCCGCTGCATGGACCAGACCAGGGCCTCGTGCAGGTGCAGCTGGATGGCCAACTCCGGCACCACCATGTCGTCGAGACAGGCCAGGGCCTCGCGACGCTCCTCGGTGGCCGCCTCGAAGGAGTCGCGATCCATGACCACCCACGCGGTGGTGGCCACGTCCAGAACGCGGCTCAGCTCCTCCGCGCTCACAGCAGCCTCGCACCCCGAGGCGGAGGCGGTGGAGGTCAGCGCAGCGAGGAGCAAGGGCAGCAAGGTGTTTCCCGGTAGCTTCGGCGGCGAGCGTGCTCACCCGAGGATGCCGGAAACAGGGTCGAAACGTCAACGGCGGCTATGCTCCCACACCATGCACTGGTCCCCTCACCAGCTCTCGCCCCGAGCCCGCGCCATCAGCGCCAGCCGGCGCACGGACATCCCCGCGCTGTATGCCCCCTGGTTCCGCAGCCGCCTCGCCGCCGGCTTCGCAGAGTACATCCCCGCCGGCCCGCCCCGGCGCTGCCGGGTCTCGCTGCTGCCGGAGGACGTGCTGTGGTTCGTGATCTGGACCCGGTGGTCGCGGCCCTTCGAGGAGGCCCTGGACCAACTCCTGACCGCCCGCTTCCCCGTGCTGGTCAACCTCACCATCACCGGCCTCGGGGGCACCCCGGTCGAGCCCTGCGCCCCCGCGACCGACCGCGCCCTGGCTGCAGCCCACCACCTGACCGAGCGGCTGCCTCCCGGCGCGGTGCAGTGGCGCTACGACCCGGTGTTCCTCTCGGAGCGCTACGACCCGGGCTTCCACGTCGAGCGCTTCGCCCGCCTGGCCGACAGCCTGGCCGGTCGGGTGGACCGGGTGGCGATCTCCTTCGTCCAGGCGTACGGCCGGCGGGTGGCCCCGGACCTGCGGGGCTACGAACGCGGGCACGACGACACCCTGCTGTCGGCCCAGGACCACCGCCGCGCCGCCCTGGCGCTGGACCTGCAGCACCTGGCCCGGGAGCGGGGGATCGATCTGGTGGTGTGCGCGGACCAAGGGCTGCAGGGGCTGCTGGGAGCACGCCCAGCCGCCTGTGACAGCCACGCCTGGGCGGCGCGCGTATACCCAGAGGTGGCGGCGCTGCGCCCACCACGCCGCAAGCCCACCCGACCCGGCTGCGCCTGCTGCGACGAGGTGGACATCGGTGTCTACGACACCTGCACTCTCGGCTGCCGCTACTGCTACGCGAGCTGCGATCGCGGCGCCGCACAGCGCCGCGCGACGCAGCACGATCCCGAAGGGCCCTGCCTGATCCCGTAGCCGGAGATCAGTCGATCAGGCCGAACTCCTTCATGCGCCGCCACAGCGTTGAGCGGCTGATGCCGAGGGACTCCGCGGTGCGCTGCCGGTTCCAGCCGTGAGCCTGCAGCAGCCCCATGAGCTTCTCCGCTTCGGCGGTGCGGCCCTCTGGATCCTCCGGCACGATCTCGGCGGAGAGGATCGCGCGATGGGAGGGACGGCTGTGGCCCGCCTCGGACTCGCGGATGACGCGGGCGCGCTCGGCGTGCTCACAGGCACCAGCGCCCTCGATCTCGTGTTCGGTCTCGCAGCAGGTGTCGTGGATGCACGCAGCCTCGCGCAGGATCTCGAGGCCACCGATCACCTGGTCATGCTCGTTGTGCACTGGGCTGGCCGAGATGCACAGCCAGCAGCGGTGACCGTGGCGATGCCGGGCCGAGATGAGCACGTTGCGCTGCGGCTGTCCGGTCTGCATGGCCACCCGCACGGGGCAGTTGTCTCCGCAGCGGGTGGTGCGCAGCAGATCGTAGCAGTGGCGACCCACGGCCTGCTCGCGGCTGAAGCCGGTGAGCCGCTCGGCGGCACCGTTCATGGCCACGATGCGCCACTTGCAGTCCAGCGCCAGGATGCCGTCGCTGAGGTTGTCCAGGATGAGGGCGTCGATGGCCTCGGTGGGCCAGGTGCCCCCAGCTTTGGTGGGAGTGGGCTTGTCGGTCATGGTCGGCCTCGTGCTGCACGCGAGTGCACCAACCAGCCTATCCCGTCACCCGGTAGTTGGCGCTGGGTCACTCGAGCCACTGGCCATGCCTCGCCGAGCCGGAGCGGCTATGCACCTTCGTTCCCTCCCATCCAGCCCAACTCCAGGAGGCGTGCATGGAGCGCACCGTCCGCATCGTGTTTGCGGGCGACGACAAAATCAGCAAAACCA
>CAZHIK010001347.1:0-2445 GCA_964532635.1 uncultured Enterobacterales bacterium | reverse complement strand
ACGACGGGCTCGAGGTCCCGTCGCCGGGAAAGCCGGGCGGCGCTGGGGGGAAGGGGGGGCTGGACAGGCTCGGGCTCCTGCCCGCGGCGGGCGCGGCCGCTGGTGGCGTTGGCGACGGGGTCCACGGGGGCCAAGCGCACCAGGCGGCCGTCGTGGATCATGGACAGGGTCCCGTCCAGCAGGTGGCGATGCAGCTGGACGCGATCACCGCGGTGGCCGCGGGGGACCTCGTAGACCACGCCATCGAAGGACAGGACGTTGTCCTCGCCCACGGTGCGCCACTCCCAGACCACGAAGCGGCGACGCAGCTCGGCGTCGTCCTCGGGGAAGCGCAGGGGCCGCTCGTCGGCCTCCCAGCGCTGGGCCGGGGTGGTGTCGCCGCCCAGGCCCTCGTGGGGCGTGTGGTTGTAGACCTCGCGCAGCCAGTGCCGAAGCCGCAGCTCCAGCGCCCCGCAGTCGGGGTCCACCGCGGGGTCGCGGTCCAGGTACCGCAACACGCCGGCCAGGGCGGTCTGGTTGAACTTCTCCACCTTGCCCCGGCCGGGGCATAGCCGGCGGTCCCCGTGATCCAGGTGGCGCCCAGCTTCGCCACGGCGGCGATGGTGTCCAGCGCGATGAAGCCAGGACCGTTGTCCAGGAAGGTGGCGTCGAACAGCCCGTGGCGGCGCACCACCCGGTACAGCCCGTGCAGGAACAGCGCGGCGTTCTCGGACGTGCCCACCAGCACGTCCAGCCCGTAGCGGCTGGCGTCGTCCAGGAAGAACAGGGCGACGCGCTTGGCGCGGTCCTGCCCGGCCCGGAAGTGCTTGCCGTCGCACAGCAGCATCTGCATCCGGTGCGCGTAGGCGAAGCGCCGCACGTCGGCGTCCTTGGCGTACTTGTGGCTCCGCAGCCGCCGGGTCTCGAGGCCCATGCGCTGCGCGGCTCGCCAGACCGTGCCCCGGTCCACGGCCTCGCCCGGCTCGAGCACCCCCAGCAGCTTGGCGCGCCGGATGATCTCGGGGAAGCTGGCCCGCGGGTCCGCCTCCTTCTGCTCCCGCAGGAAGGCCAGGAAGCGATCCGACAGCACCGCCGAGCCCTCGCAGCGGGGCCTCGGCTTGGGCTCCAGGCCCTCGATGCCGTGCTCCCGGAACGCCGCCAGCCAGCGGTAGATCGTGCGCTTGCCGGCCAGCCGTCGCGCCCCGTCCAGGGTCAGGTGAGCCTCACCCGCCACCGCCCTGATGGCGTCGGCCTGATTCTGTCCCTCGGCCACCCGGGTCAGCACCCGGGAGACGACGACGTAGCGGAAGACAGCCTCGCTGGACGGTGGGTTGGGGGCGCGTGGGGGCATGATCCGGGGCTCCTTCGGGGCGCGGAAGGTGCTCAGTCCGAGGCCCTCGAGCCGCGTCTCGAAGTCGTGGATCGCATCGACCGCCACGCGTTCAGCGCGGCGGGTCCGTTCCGGAGCTCGAGAACGCCAGCGGGCGAAGGACGCCCAGCGCCGGCTCCCAGCGCAGCGGCGGGCCCCAGCAGCCCGCGAGCCAGCCCGCGCGCAGGACACGGTCCAGCACACCCTGGCGCGGGATGGCGATCAGCACGGCCACCACGGCTTGACCGCGGCTGCGGTAGCCGGGGTGAGCGGCGATGGCCGCCACACCCTCGAGCATCGTCAGGGTGTCCACGGCCAGGGCCTCGGCGAGCCGGTGGCGCAGGTCGAGAGACTGCTCGGGGGCCACGCCCACCAGGTCGAGGGCGAGCGACAGCAGCCGGCCCTGGCTGCACCACCACCAGGCGCTGCCGCCCATTCGGGCGCGGTCCCAGGCATGGCCCTCGGCGGCGTCCAGGGCGGCGTCGAAGAGGGTCCAGCGCCAGTGCAGGGGCTGGTCCATGGTGCCGGTGGCGTGGCCTTCGAGGTCCACCGGGGCCACGCGATGGCGGCCGTAGGGCACATGGCCCGGTGGGTAGATCGTGAAGGCGCACTGGTGGGCGCGGCAGCGCATCACCGTCAGCGGGAACTGCGGACCCGTCTTGCGGTCGCGAAGGTGGTCCACGACCAGATCACAGGCTTCGCCACCGGGGTTCCAGTGGATGCAGCAGGTAGGGAGTTCGGGCACGAGGACGCCCTGCTCATCGGCGTGGTAGGGCGACACCACGAACGGGCGACTTGCCGATCCGGCTGGCTCGACGTACGAAAGCATCGTTGTGTGTCGAGCCGACAGGTCCCGCTAAGAACAAAGTCGGCTCGATCAGCGAGCCCCCGACCCGGCAAGGACGGGGGCTCGCCTCCTCAGGGGCTCCAGGCTTCGGGGAGCCGCCCTGCTATCCGCCTATGCCGTCAGCTCACCGTGACAGCGGGGGTGCAACGAGGCCTCATGGATCGCGTCGCTGGGGGTGGGACGCAACAGCTGTACATGACCTCCTCGACCAGTTCGGCGCGCAGCTTGTAGGTCCGTGGCACCAGGGTGA
>CAZHIK010001346.1:0-2445 GCA_964532635.1 uncultured Enterobacterales bacterium | reverse complement strand
GGGGTTGTGGCGCTCGGTGTGGGCCAAGAAGTCCCGGGTGCGGAAGCAGGTGCCGGCCAGGTCGTCCCAGGCGGGGGGGAGGGCAGCGGCGTGGGCCCAGCGCTCCACCTCTACAGCTCCCCGTCGAACACGCAGTACCGCCGCGCCGGCTCCAGCTCGTCGCCGAAGGCCTTGGCCAGGTAGCGCAGGGTCATGCCCATGCTGTCCTGGTTCTCCTCGAAGATGAAGCCGCCCTCGGTGAACTTGTAGCCACCGGCCTTCACCGAGCGGATCATCTGCATCATCATCCCGGGCACCACGCCGCGGTTGCGGCACTCGGGGTGCACGGCGATCTCGGTCAGGCGCACGGTCTCGATGGGGTTGCGCAGGTGGTAGCGCAGCACGTGCTTGAGCCCCAGGGGTTCGTCGCCCTTCACCAATTCGTTGAAGTCCGGGTACCAGAGCAGGAAGCCCACAGGCTTGCCGTCTTCCTCGGCGAAGATGAGGTTCTCGTTCTTCATCAGGAAGCGGAAGGGGTGGAACAGCTCCCAGTCTTCGGTGGTGGTGCGGTCGGCCCAGTAGGGGTGGCGTTGGAAGCAGGCGTTGTTGAGATAGGTGTAGACGTCCACCTCGCGGGCCATGTTGTTCCGGTCCATGAGGCGGATGGTGATGCCGCCCAGGTCCAGATCGCGGGAGACCTCTTCCTCGAGCGCGTAGAACGCGTCGTTGTCGAAGCGGAAGCTGACCATGTCCCGGCGGGTGAGCGCTCCGAAGTAGTCCAGGTAGTAGCGGGGGGTCCAGGGCAGGCCGAAGACGGGGGGCAGCTCGTGGGGTTCCACCAGGAAGCCCGCGCCGTAGTTGAGGTGGCCGGCCAGTCCGACCACGATGTGGGAGCACTGGGGATGCAGGGCCTTGGCCTTGAGCAGGATGACGTCGAGCAGGCCCGGTAGACCCTCGAGGGCCTCGAAGTAGGCCACCTGCACGTACTCGGGCAGCTTCTGGTCGTGGATGAGCGCCAGGCGGCCCACGACCTTCCTGCCGTCCTTGATCAGGAACGGGTCCACCGAGGCGTGCTCCAGGAAGGCCGACTCCTTGTTCACCAACATCTCCATCACGTCGTCTTCGGTGGAGCGGTGGAGTGTGGTGTCGGCGTAGACCTTGGCGGGGAAGCGGTAGAAGCGGCGCCGGGCGAGTCGGCCGCGTGCGGCCTCGAGGCGGATCATCGGTAGTGCTCCAGCGCGGGTGGGAAGCCCAGGAACTGGGTGTGCAGCGAGGCGCTGTAGGCGCCGGCATGGCCGATCACCACGACGTCACCAGGCTGCGCCGGGGGCAGGGCGCCCTCCCAGACCAGGAAGTCCCGGGAGTAGGTGGAGCAGCCGTAGATCTTGGCCGGCACGGCTCGACCCGCATCGCGTCCATCGGCGGGCAGCAGGAGGTGTGGGTGCCAGGCCGAGTCGGGATAGAGCAGCGGCCGGGGGAACTGGGCCGATGAGCCATCGACCCCCACCAGCTGGTGCTCGCCGCGAAGCTTGACGTCGGTGACCCGGCAGACGAACACTCCGGTCTCGGCGCCGACGATGCGACCGGGCTCGAGCACCAGGTCCAGCGGCCGCCCCGCCAGGGTGGAGGCCTCCTCCATGATGGTGGTTACCAGCCCGCCGTAGGCATCGAAGTCGAAAGGCTCCTGGCCAGGGCCGGGCACGCCGAAGCCGCCGCCGAGATCGATGTAGGTCAGGGCGGGGAAGTGGGGGATGAGCTCGAGCAGGGCACGGTAGCAGGCCTCGAAGTAGTCGAGGTCCAGGATGTCGGTGCCCACGTACAGGTGCAGGCCGTGGATATCGAGGCTTCCGAATGCTGCCTCGATCTCGGTGCCCGACAGGCCCAGGCGGCTCTGGGGGCCCACAAAGAAGCCACCGCGGGTCTCGCGGGCCTGGATGCGGTCGCCGATGTTGCAGCGGATGCCGAAGGGCTGGCCCGGGAACAGGGTGCGCCAGCGGGCGATCTGCCCTGGCGAGTCCAGGTTGACCTCGGCGCCGGTGGCCTGGACCTGGCGCATCAGGGCATCGCTCATGCCCGAGGCGGTGTAGATGATGTCGCGGGGCTCGAAGCCCACTTCCAGGGCCCGCTCGAGGTGGCCCATGGTGTTGACGAAGACACCCAGGCCTTCCTCGCGAATCACCTCGAGGAAGCGCGGGTGCGCATTGGCCATGGTGGCGAAGTACACTCGGGGGGCGGCCGGCAGGGCGCGCAGCTTGCGGCAGCTGCGGCGCAGGCGGCCGGTATCGTACAAGTAGAAGGGCGTGGGCTCCTGCTCGGCCAGCTCTTTCGCCATGTCCAGGAAGGCGGGGTCCACGGGCGCATACCTCGGGTCGTGCCGCATCGACGGCGTGGGACCCCCCATTAGCCGCTCGGCGGGGGAGAGGTCTATGTTCGGTGGCCGCATATGAACGGCATGCTGCGCTGGGT
>CAZHIK010001345.1:0-2452 GCA_964532635.1 uncultured Enterobacterales bacterium | reverse complement strand
CGCCGGACCTGCGGCGCGTGGAGACCTGGTCGTGCCCCGGCGGCGCGGTGGCCCTGGCGACCCTCGAGACAGCGGTCCTGGATGCGCGGGATCCGGTCTCCAGGTCTCTCCGCGACGTGGATACGCAGCTGCCCGAAGAGGTCGGACCAGGCCTCATGGTTCCGGCCCACGCCGTCCCCGAGCACCCCTGCTTCCGCTTCGGGCTCCCCATCGAAGCCGACCGCAGCGGCTTCCAGCCGGACCAGATCCGACAGCTGAGGATCAGCGGACAGGATCCAGACTCCGTGCGCGAGGCCGCTGAAGGGCTGATCCACAGCCTGGAGGGCGCCGGGTTGGTGGTCGAAGACGGCCCCCTCCCCACCGCCAGCTACCGGGTGAACATGCTCCCGGGCTGGTTCATGACCGTGCGCGGTCCCGCGACGACAGACGAGCTGCCCGAGATGGTCGCGTCCCACCCCTTCCCACCGGGTGTGCAGGCGCAGCTGGAGGACTGAGATGACCCGTCTGTTCGCCACCACCTGCACCCTGAGCCTGCTGGTGTTGGGCTGCGGAGGGCTGGGGAAGCACCTGCGCCCCGAGTCCGAGCTGCAGGGGGTCACCATCACTACGGCCTACCCAGGGGCCTCCCCCGAAGAGGTCCAGCAGCTGATCACCCTGGCCGTCGAAGCCAGCATCGCCCCCGAGCCCGGCGTGGCGGCCTTGGAGTCCCGCTCCGTCGAGGGCAGCTCCAGCGTGACGGCTTGGTACGAGCCCCGGCACACCGACGGCTTCGCCCTGAAGGCTGCGCTCCTCGAGCGCCTGAACCAGGCGGGGGACGCGCTGCCCCAGGACGCCGAGATCCCCCTGATGACGGACGCCGACCCAGGGTCCCGGCTGCTCACGCGCATCGCCATCAGCGGCGAGCAGGGCCTGCAGCCCTGCGGCGAGCAATTGGAGCGCGCCGCGCTGATGACCCCCGGAATTGCCGCCGCTTCCACGACGGGCCTGGACGGGCCCCGCGTGGTGATCGAAGCCGATCCCGCCCACCTGGCCCGCTGGGGCCTGACGGACGCCGACATCACCGCCGCCCTGTCCCCGGCGCCGCACGTTCCCACCGGGGCCCTGATCCGCGCCGCGCCCGCCGGTGAGCGCTCCATCGAAGAGCTGGGGAGCACGGTGGTGGCGGTGCTCGAGGATCGGCCCGTGATGCTGTCCGACCTGGCCGCCATCCGCGTGGAGCCCGATCCCAACGCCCCCATCGTGCTGCTCGACGGGATGCCCGCAGGGCTGCTCAGTGTGTACCAGCAGCCCGGAGCGAAGGTCGAGACGGCGCTACAGGGCGTCGAGCTGGCCCTCGAGCGCGCAGCCGTGCAGCACTGCGGGCGCCACACCCGTGTCGTGTCCCTCGCACCCGGCGAGCGGGTGCGAGCGCTCGAGCTACAGCTGCCCTTGGCCGGCGCCGAGCTGATGGCTCTGGCCGAACCACTGGCGGTCATCGCCACCCGGGGGGGCGCCGAGGCCGTGCTGTTGGAGCTGGGACGAGCCGATCCCCTCGGCACAGGAGCGGCCACCGCCGAGCAGGCTCGCCTGATCCTGCGCTACCCCGAGCCTCCACAGACCGAGCCCATCCCCGAGCTGGTCCACGGGGTGAGCGCGCTGCCCGAGCTGTCGCTGATGGGCTGGGAGGGGCCGGGCAGCCGCGTCGAGCTGCTGCTGCGGGCCTCGGATCACGCCACGCTCGAGGGCTGCGTAGGGCCCCTGACCGCGGACCTGCTCCAGCTGGACGGCGCGGTGGCGGTGGACGACGGAAGCTCACCGTCCAGCCCTACCGTGGAGCTCCACGCCGACCGAGCCCGCCTAGAGGCCTACGGCCTGACCCAAGCCCAGCTCGCCCACGCTGTGCGCGCTGCCACCAGCTGCCTGCCTGTGGGCAACGCCAGCGGCGGTGGACAGCGGCTGGAGCTGCAGCTCTGCACCGGCGGCGCCACGGTGGATCGCATCCAGGACATCCCCCTGGCCGCACCCGACGGCAGCCTGGTGCCCATCGGCGCCGTGGCCGACATCACCCTCGCCATGGCGCCCGGTGCACTGCAGCGCTGGGACATGGCACCGGGACAGAGGCTCCTGATCACCAGCGACGAGCCCAGCGAGCGCACGCTGCGCGAGGCCGTGCTGGCCGTCGTCGAGCAGCACCCTTGGCCGGCCGGAGTGAGCGCCGAGCTGCTGCCGTGAACGCGGATCGACCATGAGCCCAACCCGCCACTACCCCGCCATGGCCGCCGCCTGGGTGCGGGGTGCCCACCCCGCACTGATCCGAGGAGACGATCCGGAGACTGTGGAGGCCGCGCTGGACGCGGGCATCGACCTGTTCCCCTTCGAGCGTCGCGAAGGGCTGGCACGGGTGGACCGGGTGATCGGCCTGCTCCGGGGGCTGGCCCCCGCGGACCTTCTGGACATCGGCTTCGGCCGGGGC
>CAZHIK010001344.1:0-2457 GCA_964532635.1 uncultured Enterobacterales bacterium | reverse complement strand
GGGCTACTCCAGCTCGGCCCACCGCGAGCACTCGTGCTCATGCCCGACCACGTGCACCTGGTCACACGCTCCACGAGCCGCCTCGCCTGGCTCGGGTTCATCCGCGGCTACGCCTGTTGGCGCAACCACCACCGCGACGAGCCCGGACGCATCGTGTGGTTGCCCACCGGCCCACCGGAAGAGGTGAAGGACAGCAAGCACCTGCAACGCACGCTCCGCTATGTCGCCCTCAACCCATGTCGCGACAAGCTGGTGGGCGACCCGCTGGCTTGGCCCTTCAGCGGCTACCGCGACGAGGTAGGCCTGGCGATTCCCGGTGTGCTCCCGGTGCATCGGGATCCGTGTTGGTACCACGGATACGTGTCGGGGGATCCGAGCGTGGCCGTGGAGGGTACCGACCTGCCGTATGGCCTTCGCGGCTTGCGCGAGGCCACCGCCGAGCAGGTCACAGCCGCAGTGTCCTCACTCACCCGCACCACCCTGGACCAGCTGCGCATGCGGGGCCCCGCCCGTACGCTACTCGTCCAAGCGCTTCGGGATTGCACCGAGCTGCCAACGCGAAAGATCGCCCACCACGTTGGCATCTCCATCCGCGCCGTCAACCGCACCGCCCCCATCCCGGAGGGCGCCCTGCGCTGCATCGAGCGGGTGCTGGGCGAAGCGCGCTTCGCACCCTTGTACGACCAGGACCTCCAGCACAGCTGGGAGTGGCGCAGATACCGGCAGGTCCGGGAGAGCAAGGGTGCATACCAGCGCCTGCTCGAAGCCGCAGCCCCGCAGCTGCGCCGACGCGCCTTCGCCCGACGGGGCGGGCTGATCATCCCCCGCTGAGCAACGAGGGCAGCAGCGAAGGTCCCAACTCCGCGACAGGCAGGGAGTGAACGTCCCGTACTGGCGCCCGGCGAGACTACCACCGGGCGAAAACCCAATTTGGACAGCGCCTCGGGCCCGCATCAGAGGGACGAGAACCCCTGTTCTGGAACATAGAGTGGACCCTGTCGCAGGAACGGGAACTTCGCAGCCACCCTTGTTGCTGCGCTGCGATCACCCGTCGCCCGGCGCGAAGCTCAGGGGGTAGATCACGCGCACCGGCTTGCCGTCGGCGGGGGCGGGGAAGGACATGCGAGCGAAGCGGCCCACCAGGCAGCTCTCGAGGGACTCGTGGCTCATCGTGGAGCGCTCCACCGCCACGGTCGTCGTGGCCCCGCTGCCATCGATGGAGACACGCAGATCGACCTGCCCAGCCAACCCGGGTGCCCCAGACAGCTCGCGGTGGTAGCAGTAGCGGATCTGGTTGATGGAACGCCGGACCAACGCGTCGATGTCGGCCTTCTCCAGGGCGCCACCGACGATCACCTCGTCATCGACCACCGCCACCTGCGCCTGAGGTATCCCGCCGACGATCGCTCCGAAGCCATCGGGATCGATCCCAGGCCCCGACTCGCCGAAGCCGGTGATGCAAGCGGAGGGTGGCAGATACCCATCGGGCCACGCCGGGCACCACGCCAGGGGGATCACGCCGAACCAGTCCGCCACACCCACGGGTCCGAGCCCTTCCGCTCCACCCACACCCAGCCAGGCCCCCTCCACCTGCACCCGGTCCAGGGTGTACAGCACGTCCCGCAGCGTGGCCCAGGGAGTGCTGGGTTCCGCCAGCACCAGCACACGGCCCACCCGGGCCCCCGGCCCCGCGAACGCCGCGTCCGCGTGGCCGAGGTCCACGCACAGGTCCAGAAGGCGGCGGGTGGGCACCGACGACTCCAGCAGTCGATCGTAGAGCCGCACCAGCATCTGCCCTCGCCTCTCGGCCTCCGGGACCACGCCATCCACCAGGGGCACAGCTCGCCGGCCAGCGTACCGGACGCCGTCGGGCCCGATCTGCACCACCGACCACTCCAGGATCCGCTGGTCCACCAATCCCGAGGCCAGCTCGGCTCCCGAATGATCGTGAAGCCCGTGGGCCAGCAGATCACACAGGGGCTCCGGCTGACGGAAGGCGGGGCTCTGGTCGGCGTCGGGCCGCACCCGAAACATCATCCACAGGAAGTCGCCGGCCGGCGCCCGATGATGGCTGGTGGATGATGGGACAGCCACCGCTGGGATCAGCTCGGGGGCCGGTGCAGCGACAGGCGTGGTGCTGCAGCTGACCGCCGCCAGCAGTGCGTATCCGAGGATCCTCACAGGGTCTCCGGCGAGCTCAACTCGAGCAGCAGCTCGAAGGTGTCGGTGCAGGTGGAGTAGTCCCACTCGGGGCACAGCTCGGTGCTCCCCAGGTCTTCGTCGTTCAACCCGTCGGGCTCCACCTCGCAGGCCTCGCCCTGGGTGACCAGATCCACCAGGTTGTCTTGCCAGGAGTTGCCACTGACGGTGGCGCTGGCACCCTCGAGGAACAGTCCGGCGCCACCGTCCAGGATGGTGTTGCCGCTGAGCAGCAACCCCCGGTCGCCGTCCCAGGCG
>CAZHIK010001343.1:0-2465 GCA_964532635.1 uncultured Enterobacterales bacterium | reverse complement strand
GCCGTAGCGGCCGCTGGCCGCCATGACCGGCTCGCCGGACTCGGGGTGGGTGCCCAGCTCCCGGGGGAGGGAGAGCAGGCGCAGCGCGGTGGCGAGCTCCACGCCACGGGGATCCATCCCCTTGAGCAGGGAGGAGCGCTTGGGCTTGGGCTTGCGGCGCTTGCCCTTGGCGGGCTTCTCGGGGGTCTGACCCAGCTGCACGTAGTGCCCGTAGGGGCCCTTCATGAGCAGCACCTCGAGGCCGCTGTCCGGGTCGTTGCCGAGGGTCTTGGGCCACTGCTCCTCTTCGGCCACCATGGCGCGGGCGCGCTCGAGGTCGAGCTCGTCCGGGGGCAGGTTGTCGGGAAGGTCGACCCGCGCTTCGTCCTTGACCAGGTAGGCGCCGTAGCGGCCGACGCGGATGGAGTACTCGGCTTCTTCGGGCGAGCTCCCGAGGGGGAAGCTGCAGATCTCCCGCGCGTCCACCGTCTCGAGGGCCTGGATCACCCGGTCCTTGAGGCCGGAACCCTCGGACTGGGGGCCCAGGTAGAAGGAGCGCAGGTAGGAGAGGGGCTCCCGCTCACCGATGGCGATGCGGTCGAGCTCGCCCTCCATCTGGGCCGTGAACTGGTAGTCCACCAGGTCGCTCAAGGTGGCCTCGAGCAGATCGGTGACCGAGAAGGCTGTGAAGGTCGGCACCAGCGCGTTCGAGCGCTTGAAGACGTAGCCGCGGTCCTGGATGGTGTCGATGATGGTGGCGTAGGTGCTGGGCCGGCCGATGCCCTTGGCCTCGAGCTCGCGCACCAGGGTGGCCTCGGTGAGGCGGGGGGGCGGCTGGGTGCGGTGCTCCTGGGCGTCGAGCCCGACCACGAGGGCGGACTCGCCCATCGCCATGGCGGGTAGCATGGCTCCGGGGCCGTTGCGACCGTTGCCGTCGTCCTTGCCCTCGATGTAGGCCCGGCGGAAGCCGGGGAATACGATCTGTCGGCCCGAGGCCTGGAAGGTGACGTCGTCCACCTGGAGGGTGGCGCGGACGCGGTGGCCCACGGCAGAGACCATCTGGGATGCCAGGGTGCGCCGGAGGATCAGCTCGTACAGGCGGGCCTCGTCGTGCTCGAGATCGTGCTGGGCCTGCGCGAGAGGCCGGAACTGGGCGCCCGCGGGCCGGATCGCCTCGTGGGCTTCCTGTGCCAGGCGGCTCTTGGAGCGGTGCTTGCGGGGCTTGGCGGGCAGATACTCGGCGCCGAAGTCGTGCTCGACCAGGCTGCGCGCTGCGCGGATGGCTTCCTGCGACAGGGTGGTCGAGTCGGTGCGCATGTAGGTGATCCAGCCGTTCTCGTACAGGCGCTGGGCGACCTGCATGGTGCGGCGGGCACCCCAGCGCAGCTTGCGGTTGGCCTCCTGCTGGAGCGTGCTGGTGATGAAGGGCGCGGGGGGCTTCTCGGTGAAGTCCTTCTCGTCCACCTTGGTGACGACGCCCTGGGCGCCGGCCAGGCGGCGCTCGAGGTCAGCGGCGCCCTCGGCGTCGAGGTGCAGCTTGCGGGAGCGGGCCTTGAGGGCCCCGGTGTTTGCGTCGAAGTCTGCGCGGCCCGCGACCGTGCGGCCAGCGATGGCGTTGAGCTGGGCCTGGAACTCGCCGTCCTTGACCGAGAACTGGGCCTTGAGGCCCCAGAAGGTGGCCGAGTGGAAGGCGATGCGCTGGCGCTCGCGCTCCACCACCATGCGGACAGCGACGGACTGGACGCGGCCAGCGCTGAGGCGCGGGCGGATCTTGCGCCAGAGGAGCGGGGAGACTTCGTAGCCGAACAGGCGGTCCAGGATGCGGCGGGTTTCCTGCGCGCGCACCAGGCGCTGATCGAGCTCCCGGGGCTGCTCCAGGGCGCGGGCGATGGCGTCCTTGGTGATCTCGTGGAACACCATTCGGAACACGGGGACCTTGGGCGCGAGCACCTCGAGCAAGTGCCAGGAGATGCTCTCGCCCTCGCGATCCTCATCGGTTGCGAGGTAGACGGTGTCCGCGTCGCCCATCAGCTCCTTGAGCCTGCGCACCTGCTCCTTCTTGGTGGCGGGCACCACGTACAGCGGCTCGAAGTCACCCTCGACGTTGACGCCGAGGCGGGCCCAGGCCCGGTCCTTGAGGCGCGCCGGGATGTCCGATGCGCTCTCTGGAAGGTCACGGACGTGTCCGATGCTGGGTGCGACAACGAACTCGGAGCCGAGGAAGCGGCCGACGGTGCGCGCCTTTGCGGGGGACTCGACGATGACGAGGGACTTACCCATGCTCTGGCCTCGGGGGGTGCTGAGAAGGCGAGGCGGACGATCGCCGGCCGAAAGGCCACACCCAATAGGCCGAGTCCCAGCTGCTCGCAAGGGGGCCGTGGCAACAGGACGCCCAGACTTGACTCGCGCCCCCCAGATCCAGTCGGTGACACGACATACTGCGAGGGTGACGCCCCCCGCTCGAAGCCCCCGCACGTCTGCGCAGG
>CAZHIK010001342.1:0-2471 GCA_964532635.1 uncultured Enterobacterales bacterium | reverse complement strand
CGAGCCGAGCGCTGGCGCCGGCCGCCCCCCACCGAGCACTGGCTGCACGACGGGGCCGAGCACGACAACAAGAAGAAGCGCAAGGACTGGATCGCGTACATCCACAAGGCCCCGCCCGATGTGGACTGGAAGGCCATCGAACGCGACAACGGGCTGGCCCAGATCGCCAAGCGCAACGCCATCGCGGCCGACCCGTCGCCCCCCACGGAGCCCGTGTGGGTGGAGCGTGGCAGCGCCAACCTGGCGGGCCGCATGCACGTCACCCGCCTGTCTTCCGACGGGACCATGCTGGTGGCCGGCTCGTCGAAGGGCGGCGTGTGGCGCGGCACCCGCGAGGGCACCGACTGGGAGCCCCTGGGCGACAACCTCTACGGCGGCGCCCACTGGCTCGAGGTGCTGGCTGCCGAGATCGAGGGTGATCCCGACATCATGATCGCTGCCACCGACGGCGGCCTGGTACACCGCAGCGTCGACGACGGCGCCACCTGGGTGGAGCCCGACGACCTGCAGTCCGCTCTGTGGAGCGTGCGGCGGCTGATCATGAGCTCCGATGGCAGCGACACCCTCTTCATGGTCAGCTGCTCCTGGAGCCGCTGCGCCCTGATGCGCTCTGTTGACACCGGCGCCAGCTGGGAAGAGCTGCTGGATCTGGACGGCTACAACGGCGACCTGTGGACCCCCCGCACCGGCGACAGCACCCTGTACCTGGTGGAGGACGACTACCTGTGGGTCAGCTCTGACCTGGGTGAGAGCTGGGAGCAGCGGGGGCTCATCGTCGAAGAGAGCGGCCAGGGTGAGATCGTGGGCTGTGAAGCAGGCGCTCCCACCCTGTACGCGGTGATGGACGAGGAGAGCCTGTACCGCTCCGACGACGCGGGGGTGACCTGGCAGTACATGCACGCGGTCACCGACTACTGGAGGACCCTGAACACCTCCATGTTCGACCCGGACCTGTTCGCCTGGGGTGGGGTCGAGGCCCACTACACCACGGACGGCGGCGAGAGCTTCGACATCGTCAACGCCTGGTGGGACTACTACGACGACCCGGTCAACTGGATCCACGCCGACCTGCCGGGCCTGGACGTGCTGCCCGACGGTGAAGGTGGCGAGATCTGGTACCTCAGCACCGACGGCGGGCTCTACCACAGCACCGACGGCCTCGAGACCACCCTGAACCTCAGCCTGAACGGCCTGCGGGTCAGCCAGTACTACGACACCCTCACCTCGCGGGCCAACCCCGATCACGTCGCCGGCGGCTCCCAGGATCAGGGCTACCAGGTCACCAACACCATGGAGCAGCCCGAAGGCGACCTGTGGGACTTCGAGCAGATCATCTCCGGCGACTACGGTCAGCTGACGTCGAGTGACGGCACCCACGACTACGTCTACTCGGTCTACCCGGGCTTCATCCTGGTCCAGGTCGGCGAGGAAGACCCCTGGCTGGACTACGGCGACTTCCCCGCAGGCGAGCAGTACGTGCCCTGGCTGCCCCCGGTCACAGCGGATCCCGACGACCAGCGGGCGGTGTTCTTCCCGGCCACCAAGCTGTACCGCTACCAGCTTCAGGACGCCGGCGGCCTGCGGGGCGAGGTCTGGTCCGACAGCAGCCTGTCCATGAGCGGCGGCGAGTACGCCAGCGCCCTGGCGTTTTCGCCCCTGAACAGCGACAAGGCCTACCTGGCCACCAGCGAAGGCCGCATGTACCACTCCATCGACCACGGCGTGAGCTGGACCCGCTCATCATCCCTGGGCCCCGACGAGAACTGGTACTACGGCCAGGCGCTCACGGCTTCCATCACCGAAGTCGACACCGCCTGGGTGGGGGGCTCCGGCTACGCGGGCCCCGCGGTCTACAAGACCACCGACGGCGGCGCCACCTGGCTCGAGTACGACGAGGGCCTGCCGGACACCATGGTCTACAGCCTGTGCCAGGCCCCCGACGGCTCGGGCACCTTGCTGGTGGGCACCGAAAACGCTGTGTACCGGCGCGATGCCGACAGCGACGCCTGGTACGACATCACCGGCGCGGACGCCCCGGTGACCACCTACTGGTCCTGCGAGACCCTATGGCACGAAAACACCATCCGCTTCGGGACCTACGGCCGCGGCATGTGGGACTACCGGATGGATCCCGACCACGAAGGCTGCTACCCGGTGCAGGACTACGACGGCGACGGCGTGGACTGCGACGAGGACTGCGAGGACCACGACGCCAGTATCTTCCCGGGCGCCGAGGACATCTGCGGCGACGGCATCGACCAGGACTGCGACGGCAACGACGGCTGCGACACCGGCGAGCCCGATGGCCCCGGCGTGAAGGGCGGCGGCCGCTGCGGGGGCTGTGCCAGCGGTGGCGCGTTCCCCCTGGTTGCCTGGCTGCTGGGGCTCATGGCGCTGGCGATGCAGCGCCGTCGGCGGGGCTAGCAGCGTGCGGTAGATCGCCTTCCCGCGCGTAGCGCTGGCACGGCCAG
>CAZHIK010001341.1:0-2472 GCA_964532635.1 uncultured Enterobacterales bacterium | reverse complement strand
GATCGCCGCGGTCAAGACCCAGATCGGCAGCGGCAAGCGCTTCGATGTCGAAGAGCTCGTCACCAACAACCCCAAGCTCGATCCCGGATCCCTGGGCAAGATCGCTCGCCTCACCGGCACCGAGGAGCAGATCATCTCCCTCACCCGCTCCCGCGGTGAGAGCCCCGCTGAGACCGCCCACCGCCTCGGCCTCGACTCCGCCGGGTACGGCACCACGGTCAAGGTCAAGGGCGTGGCCGAGCTGCACAACCACTTCAAGGGTGTGCTGGACGCCGAGGACTTCCCGCGCCTGCTCTTCCCCGATGCCTTCGACGAGGACCCGGCGGTGGCGGCCAAGCTCACCCTGGCCAAGCTGCGTGAGTTCTACGACACCAGCGACGACGCCAACCTGCTGAGCAACTTCGACGACGTGCTCTACGACAAGAAGGGCAACCTCAAGGCCCCCGCGGTGCTCATCAAGAAGATCCTCGACGCGCCCGACTCCGACGTCGACGCCATGGCCACCCTGCGCCGGGTCATGCGCGCCAGCGCCGAGATGCCCTTCGACTACACCTACGACCCGCGCGGCGCGTTCATGAAGTACCAGCAGGTCATGGACGCACTGGACTGGGAGGGTGCTGCGGGTCGCAGGGCCGCCTTGGTGGACCTCACGGTCGAGCGGCTGGCCAAGCAAGGCGTCAAGTACGTCGAGCTGCAGGGCAAGCTCACCACCCACGGCCTGTCCGACGACGAGTTCCAGAAGATCTGCGCCAGCCACGGCGTGATGGTCCGCATGCTGCCCCACCTGCTCACGGCCCAGATGGCTGTGGACGACGACGGCAACCTGACGGGCAAGCCCATCACCAACGAACAGGTCTACAAGATGCTGGGCAAGAAGCCTGGCGACAAGAGGCCCGTCAGCGACCTGGTGGCCGGCCTGGACATCTGCGGACCCGAGAAGGGGCGCTGGGGCACCGAGAGCATCAAGCAGGTCGACATCGCGCTCAGGGCCCTGTCCGACGAGGCCGAGATCGCAGGCCGCCCGATGGTGCTGCGCCCCCACGTGGGCGAAGGCTACTCCGAAGATGCCGCGATCCGACGCCACGGTGGTGGCCCCGACGACGAAGTCGCGACCATCGCCAGGAACAACCTCGAGAAGCTGCTCACCCAGCTCGAGACCAGCGACCACTACGAGCCGCCGCCCAAGGGCAACGTGATCGTGCGCCTGGGCCACGTCACCAACGCCACGCCCGAGCAGATCGAGCGCATGGCCAAGCTCGGCGTGATCGCCGAGGTCAACATCGGGTCCAACCTGGCCACCGGCGCCCTGCCCGCCGCCAGCAGGGGCGACGGCCGCCTCCAGGAGCACCCGCTCATCAACCTGATGCTCTCCGGCGTCAAGACCACCCTGAGCAGCGACGCCCAGGGGGTCATGTCCACCAACATGCACCGAGAGTACGGCTTCGCCGCCGACATCCTCGACGACTTCCGCGCCGGCCGCACCACCATCACCCGAGGCGGCAAGACCGTCCGCTACACCGATCTGACCCCTGACGAACAGTCCCTGCTCTGCCTGGGCACCCTGCACCGCGAAGCCGTGGACCAGGCCTTCTACGCCTACCCCAACTACGGCCGCCTCCGCATGGGCACCGCGGTCGAGGGCGACGACGGTGACGTCACCACCACGCCGCCCCTGCTGGGCTCGAAGGTCATCGACAACGACGGTCAGATCAGCGCCGCTGTCCGCGCCAAGCTCGAAGAGCAAGACTACGTCGTCCAGAAGAACGGGATCATCCGCCGCAAGGACACCCTGCGCCAGGCCCCGCTCCACATCGACGAGGACGGCACGCTGCAGCCGGGCCACAGGGGCCACGCCAAGGCCCTGGGCCTCGAGGCCACCGTGCCCAAGCAGACCGGCGACGCGCCACCGGCCCTCGCCCCGCCCGCCCCCTCCGCCAAGGCGCCTCCGGCCCCCAAGGGTCCCCAGCAGGCCAAGGCCGGCCCCAAGGCCACCGCCAAGCCGCCGCGCTCCCTCGACGACGCCGACGCCAAGCAGGTCAGCGAGCACTTCGACGCCTTCGTGAAGGACAAGGGCGCCAAGCTCTCCCCCGAGGTCCAGGAGCTCGTGCGCCAGGAGATGGCTCGCAACGCCACCATCAAGCCCAAGCGGGTCCAGGACATCCCGGAAGACGAAGGCTCCTACGCCTACATGAACCAAGACACCGACCAGTACTCGCGCAAGACCCAGAAGGCGATCCTGGACGGCATGGACGAAGGCTCCGTGCTGATGATGCGCGATCGCCCACGCGGCGCCGAAGAGTTCAACGGCCAGTACCCCATGAAGGCCGGCTGGGTGAAGGACACCCAGGTCGTCTACAAGTACCCCGACGGTCGCCGCATCATCTGGGACGACAAGAACCAGGTGCTGGTCACCATGCTGTCGGACCTCGACGTCGCCGACTACACCGTGGGCGGCAAGTGGGCCCCCAACAC
>CAZHIK010001340.1:0-2472 GCA_964532635.1 uncultured Enterobacterales bacterium | reverse complement strand
GCGAAGGGCGATCTGAAGGGGCCCCCCGGGGGGCATGGTGAGGGACAGCTCCCGCTCGTCGAAGCCCGCCAGGGACACGCGCAGCACCACGCTGGGCAGCTCGGCAGGTAGCTCGAGGAAGAAGCGCCCCTCGGCGTCTGTGCGGGTGTGCTGGGGCAGGCCTTCGGCGGTGATCCACGCTCCCGCCAGGGGGAGCCCCATGGTGTCGATGACCATCCCGTTGACCGTCAGCTCCGCCTGCTCGGCACGCTCCTCCACCGCGGTGGGCTGTGCCGAGGCCGCCACGATGAGGAGAGCTGGTAGCGCTAGGCTCACGGCTGCTCTCCCCAGGTCCGTGGCGGGTATTCGAAGCGCATGGGCACCCGCGCGCCCTCGAGCCGCGGCCGCGAGCACAGCCCCGAGGCCAGCCAGTCGAGCTCGAAGCTGTCGGCCTCCGGCAGCGGGTGCTCGCAGTCCAGTTCTTCGGGGGACCACCCTGCGGGTTCACCCTCGATGGGCTCGATCTCGTCGAGCTGCAGGCCCCAGGCGCTGTCATCGTCCAGCGCCAGGGTGACCGTGTACACGCCGGCGTCGGGCAAGGGGCCGGGCAAGACGAAGAGTCGCCCGGCGTGCTCCCCGTGGATGGTGCTGCCGTCCTCGCTGTCCAGCTCGAGCTGCCAGGCCAGGTCGGCGAAAGCCCAACCGTTGGCCCCCTGTCCGTCCATAGCCAGAGCAGCGACGCTCACCAGGGCCGGCGCGAGTTCGGGCCCGATCTCCACCTCGGCGTCCTCCTCGTCCAGCAACAGGTCGGCCGGGAGCCAGTCGGTGTGCAGGGCGCTCAGCTCCAGGAAGCTGCCCCGGGCCCCGACACTCATCCAGCGCGCCCAGTAGTGCTCGGGATCGTCGAGCTCGAGGGCGAGGCGGGCGGCCTCCCCTGGCGCGATCTCGGCCGCAGCCAGCGCGGACAGCGCGGTCCTGGCGTCCAGGGACAACTCGGCCGCGGAGCTGTCCAGCCCCAGGGGCACCACCGCCCGGGCGATACCCTCGATCACGGGTGGAGGGACCGGGTCGCCCCCGCTCCCTTCCTCCAGGCGCAGGATGGCCTGCTCCGTGGTGACGCCGTCGGCGTGGGTGGCGGTGAGCTCGAGGGTCCACGCCTCCTGGGCGGTCGGGAGCTCCAGGGTCACCTCGGGACCGCTGGCCTCGACGCCTGCAACGGCCCAGCTGAGGGTGGGGAGCTGGTCGTGGTAGAAGCCAGCGCCGCCGTAGACCAGGGCCCGGGCCGTGATGCTGTCGCCCGCCGCGGGAGCCGCGTCGCTGACCTGAACGCCCACGATCCGGAAGTTCACCAGGTCGTGGCGATCGTGGGGGAACGGTGCGAAGCAGGCACTGCAGAGCATTGCCGCGGCTGTACAGGGGATGGTGGTCCAGGATGCCACTTCGACCTCGTGGGGAGCTCACCCAAGCATTGCGCTGATAGCCCGTCCACGGCGGAGAGCCACAGGCCGAGGTGAGGCGCACTACGGGATTTCGCAGCCGTCCCTGGGGCACATTCGCTCGCGATTACACTTCACTGCGAACCCCGACGCCCATGTCGGAGAGGAGAATCCCATGTCCGTCAACCCAGCGCTGCTCCGTGCGCTCGAGCAGGCCATCCAAGCCGAGATCGAGGGCTACCACTTCTACACCATGTGCGCGAACGCCACCGAGGATCCCCAGGGCAAGGCCATGTTCCAGAAGCTGGCCCAGGACGAGGTGGAGCACACCGAGTTCCTGCGGGCCCAGCACAAGGCCCTCGAGAGCACCGGGCGGGTGGACGAGCTGATCTCCATCGCTGGGGAGCCGGGCTTCGAAGCCGGGACCCCCTTCTTCTCCACTGAGATCAAGCAGCGCGCGGCCAAGGCTCACTTCGAGATGACGGCCCTGAGCGTGGGCGCCCAGCTCGAGGCCGACGCGATGGCGTTCTACGCCGGGCAGGCCGAGCAGGCTTCGGATCCGCGGGTCGCCGAGTTCTTCCAGCAGCTGGTAGCCTGGGAGCGCGGTCACCACGACATCCTGGTGGCCCAGATGAAGGAGCTGGAGCAGGAGTACTGGGCCGCGAACCGCTTCGCGCCGTTCTAGGCGCTAGTTTTTCGACGCAGGGAAAGTGACCGGGTCGAATGTATCGCTCCGCGCGCGGTTCACCCCCGCCCGCCGAAACGGGCTCTCGGGCGGGGATAAACCCCGCCCCTACATCGGGTTTGGTAGCTCACGAAGCCGGTCAGAATCCCTGTGGAAGGGCACTAGTCTTCGGAATCCGCGGGAGCCCGGGGCAGGGTCTCCGGCATCTCGGCCAGGATCCATCCCATGAGGGCCAGGGCCGCCACGTTGCGGCGCAGGGCGTGGGGGTCGATCTTGTCGAGGGTGTCGGCGGTGGTGTGGTGGACGGGCCAGCAGCCGCTGGTGTCGTGCTTCAGACCCAGCCCGGGGACGCCGGCCTTGACCATGGGGGAG
>CAZHIK010001339.1:0-2474 GCA_964532635.1 uncultured Enterobacterales bacterium | reverse complement strand
CCCATGCGCAGATCCCGTCGCGCCCAGACCACCATCGAGTACATGCTGACCATCTCGGTCATCACCATCGCAATCATGGCGGTGGTCTACACCCTGATGTCGGTGGTCTACGACGAGACCGCCAGCCTCGGCTCCAGCCTCGGCACCAGCCTGACCACCGACGGCGTGCAGTAGCGACGCGGTTGGACGCAAGCATGTCCTGCGGATGAAAGGTGAACCTCGCATAGAGGCATAGCTGCTGGCGCTCCTCCCTCCTCCTCCTCGCCCTCCGGCGTCGGCTCGGTTGGGCTCTGCTGCCTGAGCGACGCGATATCCCGATGACGCCCGGTGCGGCGCGCCGGCCATCTCCTCTATGTCCCCGCCTCGGCCTCCAGGCTCTTCGTCGTCGCTCGTCGCTTCCAGCCCCCTCGAAGGTGTCGCTACGCGGGCTGGACCGTGGGGTTGTTTCCTCCAGAAACGTCCTCGCTCGGGAGACCTCGGTGGTGAGCTGAACAGCCTCTCCTCACTGCGGATTGTTTCTTTCGAAAACACCGCCACGTCCACGACGCCCACTGCGCTCGTGTGATCGATCTGGTAGGCAATGACCCGAGCGATGTCGGCGTCGGCGGCGAGTGGGGGCCTTCGGAGAATGCCTCGGCCCACGGTGACGATCGGCAGAGAAGGTACACCCGGCGACGCGGCGCAGGCGAGGCCGCGCGGCTGAACGCGTTCGACGAAGGCCCCCCGAGCATCAGCCAGCCGACGGAGCGACACACACCAGGTAGCTGAAAGCGACGAGTGCAGTCCGAGGAGGGAGGAGTCAGGGCCGGATTGCTTCGTAAACCTTCGCGGCGGGCCTCACCGAGCATTCTGGTTGAACGGACGGCGATGGTGCGGCGGAGCGACGGAGGCCCGACACTCCGACCGACGAGGACGGAGCGAGGAGCGTCAGCGCGCAGACCCCGAGCCCATTGTGACCGGTTGATCCCGTGATCCGTGGAACGCCCGAACCCAGCCGGGCGAGGGACGCGCCGCTACTCCGCCGCACCCTCGGCCGGGAGAATGTGGAACTCCACGCGCCGGTTGCGGGCCTTGCCCTCGGTGGTGGTGTTGGTGTCGATGGGGCGGGTCTCGCCGAAGCCTTCGGTGATCAGCCGGCGGGCGTCGATGCCCTTCGAGATGACATACTCGAAGACCGAGTCGGCCCGGGCCTTGGACAGCTCGAGGTTGGTGGCGTCGTTGCCCACGTTGTCGGTGTGGCCTTCGATGCGGACCTTGATGTCCGGGTAGTCACGCAGGACCATCACCACGTCGTCGAGCACCGCGTAGCTGGCGGGCCGGATGGTGGCCTTGCCGCTCTCGAACTGGATCTGCTCCTTGATGACGATCTGCTGCTTGGTGACTTCCACCCGCTGAGGCTTTTCGTCCGGGCAGCCGTCGGTGTCCAGGTACTGGTTCATGGTCTCGGCAGCGTCGGGACAGGCGTCGGAGTCGTCGGGCACGCCATCGCCGTCGGCGTCCTGATCCGGGCAGCCGTCGGCGTCCCGATCGCCGTCGAGGTCTTCGGGCTCGTTGGGGCAACGATCCTGGGCGTCGTCCAGGCCGTCGTTGTCGTTGTCCGGATCGGGGCAGCCGTCGGTGTCCTGGAACTGATCGAAGTCTTCCGGGGCCATCGGGCATGCGTCCATGCCGTCGATCACGCCGTCGTTGTCGTTGTCCAGCTCGGGGCAGCCGTCGGCATCCTTGAAGCCGTCCAGGTCTTCCGGCACGTCGGGGCAGCCGTCGTCGGCATCGGCCACGCCGTCGCCGTCCATGTCGCCGGGCTCAGGGGGCGGCGGGACGTAGACCGGCGGGGGCGGCGCCACCTCGTCTTCCTCGGGACAGCCATCTTCGTCGCGGTCGCCGTCCATGTCTTCGGGCTCGGCGGGGCAATCGTCGTCGCCGTCGGCGATGCCGTCACCGTCGCCGTCCTTGGGCACGCAGGCCTGGGCGGCCAGCTTGGCCTCCTCGGCGTAGCGGCGGGCGATGGCCAGGTGCTCAGACGCGCGGGAGGCGTCGCCTTCCTGGAACTCGAGCTCCGCGAAGGTGCGTTGGGACTGGGCCATGGCCAGGGCCTGGGGGGCACACTCGAGGGCGTACTTGTTGGCCTCGAGCTGGGTCATGGTGGCCACCAGGGCCTGGTGGTCACGCTGCAGGGGAGTGAGGTCGGCACAGCCCCAGAGCAACAGGAGGAGGGTGGTAGCGCGCTTCACGTCATTCCTCGGTGATGCCAAGAGGGGTCTCGTACTCTTCCTCGACCGTGTTGGCGGCGTCGGGCACTTCCTCGCCCATCTCCTGGAGCATCAGGTCGCGCTCCGTGGTGCCGTACTCGGCCACCGCCGCGGCCTTGGAGGCCCACTCGGTGGCCGCCTTGGCCATGGTCTCCGCCGACCCGTAGTCCGAGTAGCCGTGCTCTTCGCGAGCCTTCAACAGGTGCTGGTGGGCCATGGTGTATT
>CAZHIK010001338.1:0-2477 GCA_964532635.1 uncultured Enterobacterales bacterium | reverse complement strand
CAGAGAAGGCTGGCCGAGGCTCTCGGGATCCCTGGAGATCCGATGGAGCAGAGCTTCGACACGCGCTTGACCACCAGGTGACAGCGACAGCGACAGCGACACCGACGCGGACAGCGATGCGGACACCGACACCACGGTGTACTTCGAGCCGACCTACGTGATCTACCCCGAGCTACAGCTTCGCTACGGCTACGGCTATGCTGCGGACTCCGAGCTCGACACCGACCTGAGCGCGTACCTGTCCCAAGAGGCCATGGCCAGGGGAGCTGACGGCGTCTACCTGTTCACGTCGTCCTCGAACCCCGCACCGTGAGCCCAGGCCTGGCAGTCATCTTCGAGGTAGCAGCGCAGCGCGTACTCGGCGACGGGGATCATGTCGGATGCGACGCCGTCGTCGTTGCCCAACACCACCACCGCGAAGCTCGAGGCCGGCACGGTCCAGAAGAGTGAGCCGAAGCCGGCTCGAGCGCCCCCGTGGGTGTACAACTCGTGACCCCGGTAGCTGTCGTGGAAGTTCAGGTAGCCGTAGCTGTCGCCCCAGAAGGAGCCTCCGGTGTCCGCTCGGCCCTGGCAGTCCGCGCCGGGCTCGCCACCCTCGGGGCAGAGCATGAGCAGCGCAGAGGCCCGCTCCAGCAGGCGGGACTCGCCATCCAGGTCCACCAGCAAGGCCTCGGCGAAGCGCCCCATGTCCACGGCGGAGGCGCGCACGCCTCCGTTGGGCTCCCGAGCGGGGCAGGCCAGCTCGTCCGGGTAGAAGGGCTGCACCGAGTCGTGACCCAGCTCCGGCTCGGGGCAGTAGCCGTCCACCGATGCCGTCCCGCCTCCGAGGGCATAGTCGTCCTGTGCGGTCATGGCCGTGGCCTCGTAGCCCGCCGTGCACATGCTGGCGGGGCCGAAGACACGCTCGGACACGATGTCGGCGAAGGGCTCGACCGCCGCTGCCTCCATCGCGCGACCGGCCAGCATCACCCCCCAGTTGCTGTAGTACCAGGGCGCCTCACCGGGCGCTCCTTGGCCTGTGATGTTGTAGACCCCCAGGCTGCCGTCGTAGGGCGAGCTCGTCAGCACCTCGGATCGAAACAGCTCTTCGAGCACGGTCGCTGGCCCCTGGGTGAACGCCGCGCAGCCAGTGGGCGTCTCCTGGGCGCTTTCGGAGTACAGGTAGCAGCCGCCGTCATTGAGCAGGCCAGACTTCATCCGTAGCAGGTGGTGCAGCGTGATGTCGTCCTGGTTGCCGTTGGTTTCGGTGTATTCGGGGATTGGATCGGTGACGGGAGCGTGCAGGTCGAGCAGTCCGTCCTCGACCAGGCTCATGGCGGCTACCGAGGTCACCCACTTCGAGGTCGAGCCGATCCAGAACATGGTGTCGGCACCTACCGGCTGGTCCGCGCGCGGGTGTTCGCTCTTGCTCTGGGCGCCCACGCCGCCAGCGGACAGCAGGGTGCCGTCTACGACCACGGCTACCGAAGCCCCGGACGGGCCGGCGTCGGCCTCGGTGGGGCCCAACTCCGCGGCCAACACCTCCAGCAGAGCTGCGAACCTGGGGTCGTCACCTGGGTTGAACCCGGGACAGTCGGTGGGGCCGGCATCGGTGTCTTCAGCGGGGGCCGAGTCGTCGACCAGGGATGGCCCGATGCTGGGACGGCAGGCGAGCAGGCAGAGCAGAACGAGGGTCACGAACGAGCTCCGGTGGGCTTGGAGAGGGAGCCTATCCCGGGGGCGTGACGCCCCGAGAACGGAAAACGCCCCCGGAGGGGACTCCGAGGGCGTCTTCGAAAAATGGCTCCCTTTGGTGAACATGGCTAGAACCATGTTCCTGGCGCCCATGGGTGAGGTGAGAGCGCAGCTGGAGCTGATGAGGGGACTGCCCGAGCTCTGGTTGCGGCCGGCCACCGACGGCCGCCACGCCTACCCTTCCGCAGAGGAGAACTCGCGTCTCAAAGCCGGGTAGCGCCTGTACTCGTCCTTCAAGTCTTGCAGCCAGGCCTTCCCTTCGGCGGAGCCATCGACCGCAGCGCAGAGCACCACCAGGGTTGCAGCGTGCCGATAGTGGCGGCGGCGCTTGTGCCCAGTCACGCCCTCGACGCGCTTCTCGGCCGCCGTCCGCATGGCGAGGATCATCGAGGAGCGCAACGACCCGTCCGCGGGTGCACGCAGCTCGGCGAGCCGAAGCAGCGTGTCGATGTCGGGTGTGCGTAGCCTCGGCCGGCCATCGTCTACCAAGGTGCTCATGTCGTCGTAGGAGCGCGGCAGGTCGATGGGGACATTGTCCCCACCGAGGCAGCGCATGAACACCGGGAAGACGAGGTGGCCCGGGTGCTCGGCACCCGACCAGCCCAGCCCTCGCGCAGCTGCGAGGATGTTGGCGGCTTGCTCCAGCTCGCCGCACAGGATGTAGAGCAGCGCTCGCTGTCGAGCGGCGCCTTGGGGTGCTGCGTCCAGCGCAATGGCCGCGCGCTCGGTGAGGTCGCTCCGAG
>CAZHIK010001337.1:0-2480 GCA_964532635.1 uncultured Enterobacterales bacterium | reverse complement strand
GTCCATCATCCGCGCCGAAGGGCCTCTCCCCGGCGGAGATCGAGGCCCTTCGGCGCGACATCGTCAAGAGCTTCTACCTGCGGCCCGGTAAGCTGACACAGCTGGCGTGGTTCCTGGCGACGCGGGCTCGGCCCAGCACCCTGGCCACCTTCGCGGCGTCCATGAAGGTGCTGCGCAACATGTAGCCTCGGGGAGGCTCGATGGAGTCCACCAAGCCGAAGACCGCGTCCCTCATCGGCGGGCTGATCCTGCTGCTCACCGGCGGCGGCTGCGCCACCTGGGCCTTCGTCTTCATCTTGTTGGGTGTGATCTACGTGGTGGTCTTCCCCATCGCCTTCGGCATGCCCTTCGACGATCTGCGCCTGGATCGGGGCGATCCCCTCCGGGGTTCGGGCGAGGTGGTGTCCCTCGAGCTGGTGCCCAGCACCTCCATCAACGGCCAGTCCGTCTACACCCTCGAGTACGACTTCGACGCTGGCGGTGAACCCGTGCACGACGATGCCCGTGTGCTCGGGGACCACGCCCTGGCCCAGGCCGAGCCCGGCGATCCCCTCGAGATCGAATACCTGGGCGACGATCCCTCCGTCAGCCGGCCCGTGGGTGCATCCGCCAACCCCGGGGGCTGGGCTGGCATCGTGGGCTTCCCCTTCCTGCTGCTGGGCCTGCTCTCTGTGCTACCGGTGGCGCTGATGCTGGGCTTCGGCATCAAGTTGGTAGTCGGGGCGCTACGAACCCGCTGACCCCTGGAGCAGCGCCTGGGCCCCTGGCCGCAGCAGCAGCACCCGCTCCCCCATCCCGCGCTCGGACATGATCTCCACCAGGTGCTGCGCCCGCCCGCGGTGCAGGGATGCGGGGGGCACGCTCATCCAGATGCCGCCTTCGTGGATGGGGATCACGCGCCAGGCCTCGAGGATCTCGGCGGCCTCGGCGGCTTCGGGGGGACACATCACGGTGCGAGAGCCGAAGATGCGGGTGCCGCCTACGGGCAGCAGGGCCAGCCGCGTCGGGCCGTGCTCCCGGCGGATGCGGCCGAGCACGTCACGGTCGAGCTTGGCGTCGCCGCCGAAGAACACGGTGCCCCAGCCGGGTAGGGTCAACAGGTAGTTGACCTCGTCGGGCTTGGGGCCAGTGTGTGGGCCTGGCACCGCCAGCACCTGGACGTCGCCCAGGGTGGTGGAGGTCCAGGGGGCCAGCTCGAGCCCGCCGGGGGGCAGGCCTCGCAGGGCGCGCTCGGAGCCGGGGGGGAAGAGCCAGCGCTTGGGAGCGCAGCAGGTGCGCCGCATAGCGCGGGCGTCGTAGTGGTCCGGGTGGAGGTGGCTGACCAGCACCGCATCCAGGGGCGGCAGGGCCTGGGGCGCCAGGCCGGGCCGCCGGAAGCAGGGCAGCCCGCGGATGTGCATGGCGAACCAGGGATCCGTGAGCCAGTGCTGGCCGCCCCAAGACAGCAGCAGGGTGGAGCAGCGGATCATCGTGACCCGCAGCTCGCTACTCATAGATATAGCTCCAGATGGCCAGGGTGCGGTGCTCGCGGGTGACCGGCTCGGCCAGCATGATCCCCAGATCCTCGCCGGTGGGGACGTGGACGGGCCGGTAGAAGCTGGGCCAGGGCCAGGGCTGGGTCATGTGCCAGCGCTCCTGCTCGATCTCGGCGACTGTCTCTTTGGTGTAGAAGAAGTGCCAGTCCTTGCGCAGGTCGACCGGCAGCTCGTCGAGCCCAGAGTCGTTGCTGCCAGCGTGGGGGAAGCGCACGTACCAGCGCTCGTCCACCGGGACCTCCCACTGGCGAATGCCCAGCAGCAGGGCCCCCAGCAGCACGGCCGACACACCCACGGCTGTGGCCCGCTTCCAGCTCTTCAGCCCGTCGGCCACCCAGTAGAAGCCCAGGGTGAGGAAGGCGGCCAGGGGGAACAGGTGCAGGGCCATGAAGGTCTGCTTCAGCTCTTCCCAGTTCTCCTGGAAGACGAACAGCACCGCCACGATGGCGTACCAGAACCACAGCAGGGCCCCAAGGAAGCGCTGGCGCTCGAACAGCACCACCGTGCCCACCGCAGCGATGGGGGTGAGCAGCAGGCCCATGGACTTGATGGTGGTCAGCGGCCAGTGCAGCCAGGTGGGGTAGGCGAAGTGGGGGGTGCGGATGATTGTTGTGTGGAAGGGCCAGTTGAGCAGGCCGTTGAACTCGAAGGGATCCGACAGCCCGAACCAGGTGTGGGGGAAGGTGGGGCGGAAGCCCTCGAGGTGGGCCACCTGGGAGGGGTGGATGAGCATCTGGCCGTAGGCGAACTGGTTCCAGAGCAGCACCGGCAGGATGGCGACGAAGGCCGCAGCGGTGAACGCCGCCAAGCGCCCGAGGTAGCGCTGCCACGACGGCTTGGACCAGGCCATGAAGGCCAGCATCATAGGACCGAGGATGATGGCCTCGTTGCGGATGCCGCCGATGATGCCGTAGACCAGCCCGCACAGCCACCACGACGGGCGCT
>CAZHIK010001336.1:0-2485 GCA_964532635.1 uncultured Enterobacterales bacterium | reverse complement strand
AAGGCCGCGGCGGCGCTGCTGGGCTTGAGCCGCAACACGCTCAAGGCCCACGAAGCGCGACTGCTGGGCCGTGGAACGGGATAGCGGACCCCATGGCCGACACCAGCCAGCGTCCCGCCGTAGCCCCGGGCACCAGCGACATCCTGGGCCAGCAGCGGGTCTGCGAGCAGCTGTGGGCCGCGGTGCGCGGCGATCGGCTGCACCACTGCTACCTGTTCGAAGGGCGGTCCGGGGTCGGCAAGGCCACCGTGGCCCTGCGCCTGGCCATGGCCGCCAACTGCGAGGGGCCCCCCGACGGCCCACTGCCCTGCACTACCTGCCGCACCTGCCGGATGATCGCAGCGGGACGCCACCCCGATGTCCTCGAGCTCCGTCCCGATCCAGGCAAGGCCAGCGGAACCATCACCGTCGATCAGGTCCGGGGCGTGCTGCGCAAGCTGACGCTGCATCGCCACAGTGCTCGTCGGCGTTTCATCATCGTCGACCCGGTGGACCTGGTGCGGGTGGAAGCCATCAACGCCATGCTCAAGACCCTCGAGGAGCCCCCCGATGGCACCGGCTGGATCCTGGTCACGGCGCGGGTGGCCAGCTTGCTGCCAACAGTCATCTCGCGCTCGCTACGGGTGCGGTTCCGCTCGGTGCCCTCTGCGGAGCTGGAGCCCTGGCTGGGGGCGCGAGAGCTCGAGGAGCCCGCTCGGCTGGCGCGGCTGTCCCTGGGCTCCCCAGGCCTGGCCATCGAGCTGGGAACAGGTCGCCTCGAGGCCTTGGCCGAGGCGCGTGTGGCGCTGCTCGAGGCTCTGGGTGGCGGACCCAAGGGCTTGTTCGCCTACACCGAGAAGACCTCCGCTTCCCCCCGCAGCGCCTGGGAGCCCCGGGTGAAGCTCTGCCTCGACGTCCTCGAGCTGCTGCTGCGTGACGCTGTGTGCTGCGCGGTGGGCCGGCCCGACAGCGTCCTGGACACGGCCCAGCTCGACACCGCCCAGGACTGGGCGGACCGGCTGTGGCCAAGCGGCTTCGAGCGCATGGAGCGGACCCTCGAGGATGCTCGCCAGCGGCTGCTGCTGAACGTCCCCCCGCGCCTCGTGCTCGAGGCGCTGCTCAGCGGACTGGTGGTGGAGCTGGGGCGACCGAGGCCGCGGGCCTAGTCTTCCTTGGCCGCCGGAGAGACCTGCGCCGGGGCGTTGGCGTCGGCTTCCGGGGTGTGGATGGGGAAGACCGGGGTGGTGCCGTGGTTGGCGCGCTGGTTCTTGGCCTTGCGGCCAGCCTTGGCGCGGCGGAGCTTGCGGCGGTACTCGGTGACCTTGGTATTGGAAGCCATGGTTCACTCCATCTAAGACTATGGCGCCCCCATCGAGCCGGGGGCGCGCGGCGCGCCCAAGTAGTGCCCCTGTGCGGGGCTGTCAAGGCGTGTCCGAGCTTCGGGCGCCAACGCGTCCATGGATCGCTTCCCCTTGCCCTCGGGCCTTCGAGTGGCCAGGTTTGACCTTCTATCCGATCATGGAGCCCGAACTGGACACCTCCCATCCCGCCTCGCTGCCTGGAATCGACGAGCTCGAGCAGCTGCTCGTCGAGCTCGAGGTCCACCGGGAGCACCCCCACACCATCGCGCTGCACGATGTGCTGTACGAGCTCGAGCGGCAGCTGCGCGAGGAACCCTGGGGTGAGGGCTGCCAGGTCGCCATGGGCGAGCTGGTGCGGGTCTCCAGCCTCGAGCACCCCCTGCGTGCGCGCCTGTTGGAGCTCACCGGGCAAGAGCCGCCCCCCCCGCAGCGCAGCCTCGTAGCGGTCCTGGCCGCCGAGCCCGGCGTGCCGGTGCGTGAGGATCCCCTCGAGTCCCTCGAGCTGCACCTGCGGCAGCGGCGGGAGATGGTCCACCTGCTCGAGGAGCGGCAGGAAGAGCTGGTGCACAACCTCCAGCGCACCGCCAAGCTGCTGGATCTGGCCGCGGGCCTGGCCGCGCTGCTGTTCCTCTTCGCCGGGCTGGGCTGGGCCATCGCCCTGGACTGGTTCTCGGTGAGCGACGACCAGATCGTGGACGAGTCCCGCGAGGACGACAAGGACGATGCCTCCCCCTCCGAGGGTCGGCAAGACAGGAGAAGCCAACCATGAAGAGCCTCCACTTCCGCCTCCTGGGTTTCCCCGTCGTCATCCACCCCATCGCCTGGCTGATCTACGGCTTCATCGTGCTCAGCAACGCCTCCGGCGGGCCCGCCAACCTGCTGGGCGGTGTGATCTGGGCCGCGGTGCTGTTCGTCTCCATCCTGGTGCACGAGCTGGGTCACCGGTACGAGCGGAAGGTTCGGTTGTCGACTGACTTCGACCAGCCGATGTGGTGGACGACGCCGTACAGCCGCAAGGACGGCGAGCAGTTCGCCGAGCTGTTCGCCTGTGGGCACTTCGGTATCCGGAATTGGGGTCCGAAGGTTGAGTTCGGCGAGAAACTGGATCGGTTCGAGGCCGTCATGTCGGGCGCGAAGGTCGAGAT
>CAZHIK010001335.1:2270-2488 GCA_964532635.1 uncultured Enterobacterales bacterium | reverse complement strand
ACCAGGATCAGGGAGACCGGCCTGGACTCGGGCACCTCCAGGGACTTCATGAGCATGGGCCACAGGGGGATGCCCACCGAGATCAGGAAGACGTGGGCCAGGATGGACGCGCAGCCGAAGGTGATCAGGGCCGCCAGCCGGCGCTGCCGTGAGCGCTGCTGTCGGAGGCGTTCCTGATGGGAGATGGGCCGCATGATTCCGGGCTGGAGACAGAGGAA
>CAZHIK010001335.1:0-2260 GCA_964532635.1 uncultured Enterobacterales bacterium | reverse complement strand
GCGAGAAGCCCACCGCAACAGCTTCCTGGTCGTGCATACAACGCCTGACGAGCCCGTGATCTTTCGTTGGGAGAGTGCTTCTAGTCGTCGCTGGGGACCGCCTGGTGGTTGAAGGCCGCCAAAGCGGGGAACGCGTCGCCACCGTCGTAGAGCAGGTGGTACATCTGCCAGCTGGCCGAGACCCGCTTGACGTAGTGGCGGGTCTCACGGAACGGGATGGCCTCGACGAACTCGTCCACCGGGCGGTTGCCGCGCTCTCGCAGCCACTTGCCCACGTTGCCCTCGCCCGCGTTGTAGCCGGCCAGGGAGAGGAAGGGATCTCCCTTGTAGCGCTCCATCAGGAAGTGCAGGTAGCGCCCCCCGATGCGGAGGTTTGTCTCGGGCACGAACATGCCCTTGTCGCTGACGCTGGTGCCCAGCCAACGGGCCACGGAGCGGGCGGTGGCGGGCATGAGCTGGGACAGGCCCCGGGCGCCGGCGTGGCTGACGATGTCCTTGTTGAAGTTGGACTCCTCTCGCACCAGCGCGTGAAAGATCCTGTAGTCCCAAGGGTAGGTGCTGCAGGCGGACTTCACCTCGTCCTCGTAGCGGCGCATGTAGGCCGAGGTGAGCAGGCGGGAGCGGTTTTGCTCGAGGGTCTCGGGGGGGTGGGCCTTCAGGTAGCGGCGCAGGCGGTCGTGGGCCCACAGCCACTGGCCCGAGGCCACCATCAGGTCGGTGAATACACCGATCTCGCCGGGGATCATCTCCGCTTCCACCAGCTGGTTCAGCTCGGTGACCGCCTCGGTCACCAGGCCGACTCGAGCCAGGGCCAGGGCGTTGCTGGCAGCAGTGCTGTCCAGGAAGCTCTGTCGCACCTGCCAGGCTCCCGGGGACTCCCCCAGACCTGGATGGGGCAGCTCGGCCAGGCGCTGGGGTGCCAGCTCCTGCAGCCGGGCTGCGGTCAGCAGCGCATAGTAGCTCGCGGGGTGGTCGCGGCAGAGGGCCAGCAGGCCTTCGATGGCTTGCTCCTGCTGAGCGGGGTTGTCCACGATGGTGCTGGGATTCTCGCGGTCGGGGTACAGGCGCCAGCGCCAGCGCCAGTACTTGGCCGCGCGGTAGTGGACTGGATCGTCGGTGAGGTCGAGGGTCTCGGCGGCCCGATCCACCCAGCGGATGGCGGTGGCGGTGTCGCCCTCGAGGTAGCTGTTCCACGCCAGTCGCCAGAATCCCTCGCCCGCCATGTCGCCGTGGGGGTATGCATCCACCTGGGCGGCCCAGGACTCCATGGCCTTGTCGGGCTGGTCCGACTCCTGGTAGCCGATGCCGGCCAGGGCGTAGCCGTCGTCGGCCATGGTGTGCTCGGGGTACAGCGCTGGGAGGCGCTCGTAGACCAGTGCGGCCCGGCCCCATTCCTTCTTGCGCTCGAGGGCCTTGCCCGCGAGGTACAGGGCCTTGGCGCCCCGGTCGTCGTCGTGGCCCGGGCACGCCTCGCCGGCGGGGGCCAGGGTAGCGTGGGCGTCGGTGAGGTGGTTGATGCGGTACTTGGAGCGGCCGTAGACGTACCAGGCGCGGCACGCCTCCGGGGAGGCTTCCCCGAGGCCCCCCACCACGGGAGCCAGCAGGGCGATGGCGTCGCGGAAGCGGCGCTGGTCCATGAGCGCGTCGGCCCGAGCGGCCTTGTCGGCCACGGTGGGCCTGAAGGCCTTGCCGCGCGCCTCGTAGCCAGCCAGGGCTCTTCGGGCCTCTGCGTCCTCGGCGCTGTTGGGGTAGGACCGCCAGATTCTTCGCAGCAGGGGGTAGGCTTCGTCCGAGCCCACACCGAGGCGCTTGGCCGTGGTCAGCAGGGCCAGGGCGTTGCCCTCGGCGGGATCCTCCCGTTCGATCAGGCCCAGGTAGGCCTCGCGGGAGTCGGCGGTGCGCTCGAGGGCGTAGTAGGCCTCCGCCAGCTGGACCCGCGCCCGGGGCCACACCGCCGCGCTGTCCTGGGCCACCGCCTCGAGGCGTGTCACGGCCTTGGCCGGCTCGTCCTGGGCCAGCAGGATCTCGCCAGCCACCATGTCCACGTAGGGAGCGGGGGCCGCTCCTTCGCCGGTGAGCCCCTGGATCTGGTCTTCGGCTGCCGCGGCCTGGTCCTGGTGCACCCGCAGCCAGGCAAGCAGGAAGGCGTGGTCGGCCTGGCTGCTGGTCTCGAAGCCGGTGACGTCCATGGAGGCGGTGGCGGCGGCGGCCTCGCCGTAGCTGCGCTCGTTGAGCAGGTCGCGCAGATCCTGGCCCAAGG
>CAZHIK010001334.1:0-2489 GCA_964532635.1 uncultured Enterobacterales bacterium | reverse complement strand
GCCCTCGATACCGTAGTAGACCAGCGACTCGGTGCTGTAGCTCGAGCCGCTGTAGAAGCTGGTGAGCACCAGATCCGGCCAACCGTCGTGGTCCACGTCGCCGGCTGCCGCGCGGAAGATCCCGGTGGAGGGCAGCGTGGTGACCGCGTCGCTCGAGAAGCCGTGGGCCGAGCCCCAGTAGATCTGGGAGTCCGACGAGTAGCCGTCTTCGCCGTAGTAGGTCGGGAAGACCAGATCCGGCCAGCCGTCCAGGTCGAGATCCGCGATCTCCACGTCCCGTGTTCCGGTGGTGGGCAGGGAGCTGGGGCTGTCGGTCTGCAGGCCCTCGGCCGAGCCCCAGAACACGTAGCTGTCGGTGAGGACCGAGTCGTCGTCTCGGTAGCAGGCCACCACCAGGTCCTCGAAGCCGTCCACGTTCAGGTCGGCGGCGGCCAGGTCCCTGACCCCGTGGGTGGGCAGGGACACCGGCGCTTCGGGGTCGTAGCCCAGGGGCGTGCCCGGGTAGAGCAGGCTGGGCTGCTCGAAGTCGTCGTCGAGTCTCCAGGAGCCCATCACGATGTCGGAGTAGCCGTCGTTGTCGAAGTCCGCGACTTCCAGGGCCACGCTCCCCTTGCATGGCAGCTCGACCGCGGGAGAGGCGTCCAGGCTGCCTTCGCGGTTCCAGTAGACCGAGCCGTGGGTGTCGTAGCCGTCGGAGCTGTAGTAGCTGCTGAAGACCAGGTCCACCCAGCCGTCGGCATCCAGGTCCTCGGCGATCAGCTCCCAGGCGCCGGTGGTGTCCAGGGTGGTGACGAGGTGGGGGTCGAAGCTGCCCCGGACGTTCCAGAAGATGCGGGAGAGCCCGTCGAAGCTGCCATCGCTGGTGTAGCCGGAGAAGATCAGCTCCGACCAGCCGTCGTTGTCCAGGTCCGCCGCGACGACCTGGAAGCCCCCCGTCGTGGGAAGGGCCTGTCGGTGCTCGGTGGACGGCCCCCCCTCACGGCCTTCGAAGACCCAGGAGTCCAGGTCGCGGCTGCTGTCGTCGTAGTAGTTGGCGATGACCAGCTCGGGCCGACCGTCGCCGTCCAGGTCCTCGGCCAGCGCGCCCAGGACGCCGTAGGTCTCGAACCAGGTGACGGCGTCCTCACCGAAGCCATCGTCGGTGCCGAAGAACACCGCGCTGTCTTGGACCCAGCTGTCCTCGTCCCGGTAGTTCAGGATCACCAGGTCGCTCAGGCCGTCGCCATCCAGGTCCCGTGTGCCGTCGAAGCCATCGCAGTCCTGGTCCACGCCGTCTTCGGGCCACTCCCAGGCGGTAGAGCCCGGGTAGGCCGTGGCGTCGTCGTCGTGGCAGTCGTCGTTGTTGGCCACCCAGGCTTCGCCCGGGCGGCAGGCCACGATCGTGTCCTCGGGGTGGCCGAAGCCGTCACCGTCGAGGTCCAGGTAGTAGGGCTCGCCGTTCACCGGCTCCTCGTCCACCACGTCGTCGCAGTCGTCGTCCCGGAGGTTGCAGACCTCGTCGGCGCCGGGGTGGACGTCGGGATCGCCGTCGTCGCAGTCGCCGTCGTTGTCCACCAGCCCATCACCGGGCAGGCAGCCCTCGGTGGCCTGGTCTGGATCGCCCCAGCCGTCGCCATCGGAGTCGGACCAGAGGGTCACCAGCACGCCCTCGTCCACCGCCTCGTCGCAGTCGTTGTCCACGCCGTCGCAGATCTCGGGGGCGTCGGGGTGGATGGAGGCGTCTCGGTCGTTGCAGTCGTCCGCGGTGGCCCAGCCGTCCTCGTCGGCGTCGGAGAAGGGGGCTGTGTCCCCGGTGTGGTCGCCTTCCTTGTCCGCACAGGCGGGGAGCAGCAGCAGTGCGAGCGGTGCGAGAGTGCGCATGAGGATGCCAGCAGGGTGCCGGAAGAGGCTACCATGGGTGAGCCCCGTTCCCGAGGTCGCCCATGGGCTCGCTCGTTCTAGCCGTGATCACCGCCTTGGTCGCCGCCCACCCCCACGACCCGCCCATCGTCGAGCGGGCGGAGGCCACGCCCATGCAACCCACCCCCACGACCACGTTCGTGCCTGGTCCCGAGCTGCGCCCCGCCGACCAGCTGAAGGCTTGGCTGGATGCCCAGGGCCAACGGGATCCCCAGCCCCTGTTGAAGCTGCCGGTGACCATCGTGACCAAGGGTCCAGCTCCGCTCTCCATGCGTGAGGCCTGGATCGGGACCCACTCCGAGGTGGACACCCAGACACTGATCCTCATCCTGGATGACACGGCGCTCGGCATTCCGTTGCAGGACCAGCTGCAGCCCGTCTGCCCCGCCGAGGGCGGGCGCTGCCAGCTCTGGCTCGAGGGAACCTGGGGCCCGCTGGTACCCCTGGCCAACGTGAGCGAGGGGTTTCCGGTTCTCGCGGTGCGCAAGGTGGCGGGGCCCATCGGAGAGGGCGACGAGATCCGGCCCTACGTCGAGGAGGAGGCAATGTAGGGGTTCGCTCCCTCCCGTCCCAGGCCCAAGGTCCTGGAT
>CAZHIK010001333.1:0-2493 GCA_964532635.1 uncultured Enterobacterales bacterium | reverse complement strand
CCTCGACGACTGGTACCTCGAGACCATGATCGCCTGGCACCTGCTCGACCCGGTCAGCGACAAGGAGCGCGACCGCAACGACGCGGTCCAGGACATCCAGAACAACCGCAACCCCTTCGTGGACCACCCCGAGTACGCGTGCTGGATCTGGGTGGAATGAGCCGCGCCTTCGGCGCGGCCGGCTACGGGCTACGGGCTACGGGCTACGGGATCCCGGGCCGAACGGACGGCGGCCGCGCTTCGCGCGAATGGACGCTCGGGGCAGCGCCGTTCCCTACCACACCACCGCTGGCCCGATGTCCACCACCACCACCCGCTCGTAGAAGGTGTCGTCGGAGAGCATCATGAAGCCCAGGTTGATCTGGAAGACGTGAGGGGTCTTGTAGCGGGCCGCGAAGCCCGTGACCCAGCCTCGATCCCCCTGGAGGTCGATGGTGGCGTGACCGCGGTGGTCGCGGTCCAGGATCGCCGGGCCCGCGGTGAGCTCGAGCTGCCACTCCTGCTCGGCAAACAGATCTATCACCGGTGCGACAAAGGTGGCGCCGATGATGCGCTCCGACCCGAAGACCGGGGAAGGCCCCGTGGCCCAGCCCATGCGCAGGCCCAGCATGTCCAGCCCGCCCTGGTCGCGCTCCCAGCCGGCCCGAGCCGCCAGGCCCCACAGCCCGATCATCTCGACCCCCAGGTCCCACCTGTGTCTCGGCCGCTCTACCCGCTCGGCGCGGACAGGCCGAGGCAGCAGCGCGGCCAACACGACCAGGACCATCAGGAGGCGGGCGGCGTACAGGATGCTCGACTCCGTGGGGCTGGTGGAGACATGGAGCTAACCCCCGCACACAAAAAGGTCCCCCCGAGCGATGGTCTCGGGGGGACTGCAAGACAAACACTAGGCGGTGGTGCTCGCTGGTGTTTCTGCGAGAGTATTGATTATTTGCGACTCATGCAACCACGTTTTCCCTGAATCGTACGGGAATGCCGTCGCAGTCGGCCCTAGGGGATTCTACGGGGTTCCACGGCCAAAACCGGAACGCGGTGCACCCTGCGAAAAGCTCAGTCCTGGGCCGGCGCCCACTCCAGGGTCTCTACCCGCGCACCACCGAGGCCAGCCGGGGCAGACCCTCCCTCGCTCAGGTCGATGTGGAATGGCTTGCCCTTCCCCGGTCCGAGTGCCCGGCGGTCCGGTCCGGGGACCACCTCGACCAGGCGCGAGGCCAGCGTCCCCCCGCCTGCGGTCCGCACTTGCACGTCGAGTACCGCGCGGTTCAGGACCCGCTCGGAGCCGTTGAACAGCTCGCCCCGCAGCGCCCCGCCCTCGAAGAACAGGCCCCGCAGCTCCACCAGCTCGTCAGGGCTCGCCAGCTTCTTGCGGTACAGCTCCTCGAGATCCTCGAGGGGTACATCCTCGAGGACGCCGGGGGCCAGGGCCGTGCCTGCGATCTCGTAGAAGGCCGGCCGCGCGGTGGATTGAGCCGAACCCTCCCAGCGCAGGGCCAACAGCGCCGCGGTGCCATCTCCAAGGTCCACCGCCGCCCAGGTCATCTGCTGCAGCACCAGCTTGCGCATCCGGGTTGTGTGGATGGCCGCACCCTCACGCCCGCCCAGCCCCGTGAAGGTCTCGGTGGTGGTCTCCGCCCCCACCTTCTTGTCCTCGAGGTAGTCCCGAAGGGCCATGGTGAGAGAGTGCTCGCCGGTGGGGATGGTGCCGATCAGCTCTACCGCGACACCCTGGGGATCCAACTCGAGGGCCAGCTCGTAGCTGTCCGCCGCGTACCAGGACGCGTCGAAGCGCACCTGGAAGGCATCATCCGGCGCGTCCATCAGGCCGGCGTGGGCGGACAGGGCCGCGAACAGCAGGGGGACGATCGTCATGGCTGGACCTCCGCGTGGAGGTCCCAGCGTATCAGTCCAGGGCCACCAAGGCCGAGGGGTAGCGGGCCAGGAACGCGATGGCGTGCCGCAGCTCGCGGGTGTCCACGCACTCGCCGATCTTGTGGGTGTTCTGCTCCATCCCCGGGCCCAGGCCCAACATCGCGGGGTGCTTGACCGCGCCGCTGGTCACCCAGCGCTTGGCCGGGGTGACGGGGATGCTGGTGTCGTCCTTGGGCACGGGGAAGCCCACGCCGTCGGTGGAGAAGATCCAGCGAGCCACCCGCGGCTCACGGCGCAGGTTGCCGCCGGCCTGATCGGCGTCTTCGGCGATGTTCGGCGTGATGACGTCCCGGTAGGCGGCCACCGCGGCGGTGATGGCGGGGTGATCCTCCGGGGTGACCCAGCCGGGGTAGACCGCGGCGTTGTCGGGGTTGTAGCCGGTCCAGGTGGGGTTGTTGTAGCGGGGAATGGCGACCTGCACGTCCAAGCCCGCGGCCCGGGCGGCGGCCACAGACGGAAGCGCCTCGATGTCGGCACAGCTCTGCTCGGGAGTCTCACCCACGGTCAGGCGGCGGTCGAAGCGCACCACCAGGCGGTCGGGTACCGCGCAGTCGCTCGGCGTGT
>CAZHIK010001332.1:0-2494 GCA_964532635.1 uncultured Enterobacterales bacterium | reverse complement strand
GCTCCGGCGCTGCCGGGGTGGGGCTCTCTGCGTTCGGGGTCGACTTGGGGTCGGGCCGAGGGCCCCGGGGTCCGGGGCGTGCTAAGCCGCGCTTGGTGACACCCGGCTCCCTCGAATGGAGGCAGTGATGACTCGACTCTTCCCCCTCGCTCTGTTGCTGGTGGTGGCCTGCGGCGGCCCCGAAGGCTCCTTCCCCGGCGAGTGCGCCGATGGACAGGACAACGACGGTGACGGTCTGACCGACTGCCAGGATGACGACTGTCGCGGCAACCGTGACTGTGAGATCGAGGGTGACACCGACGCCGACGCCGACGCCGACGCCGACGCAGACGCAGACGCAGACGCCGACGCAGACGCCGACGCAGACGCCGACAGCGACGCCGACACCGACGTCAGCTGCTCGGACGTGCAGCAGTACGACGGTGTCGCCGAGGGCGAGATCGTCACTGTCGAGGGGGTCTGCGCCACCAGCCCTGTGGCCACCAACGGCATCGGCTTCTTCGTCCAGGACAGCGGAGGCGGCCAGTACTCCGGGCTGTTCGTCTACCTTGGCGACGTCGAGGTGGACGTCGACGCCGGCGATCAGGTCGATGTCACCGGAGAAGCCTACGAGTACTACGAACTCACCAGCCTCTCCGTGGCCGACGCTTCGGATGTACGGGTCACCGGCTCCTGCAGCCCCCGCACCACCAACCTCAGCTCCAGCCCCTCGGACTGGGAGCCCTACGAGAGCGTGCTGATCACCGCCACGGACCTCGAGGTCACCGCCGAGGCCGATTCGTACGGTGAGGTCGAGACCGACTGGGGGATCTCCACGGACGACATGTTCTACACCTGGGAGCCGGCGCTGGGCACAGTGATCGACAGCGTCACCGGACCGCTGTACTACTCCTACAGCGCCTTCAAGATCGAGCCCCGCTCCGCGTCCGACATCGACGCGGTCGAGCCCAGCTGCGCTGCCGACCACTGCGTCGGCGACCTGGGCAGCGGCGATCTGGTGGTCACCGAGATCATGAAGAACCCCACAGTTGTGGACGACACCGATGGAGAGTGGTTCGAGCTCTACAACGCCTCCGGTGGTTCGGTGAACCTCGACGGGCTTGTGCTGTGGGACGACGGTGGAGACACCGCCACCATCAGCTCCAGCGACGTGTTCTCCGCCGGTAGCTACATCGTGCTGTGTCGCAACAGCGACAGCGCCACCAACGGTGGCGTGTCCTGCGACGTCGCCTACAGCGGGTACACGCTGGCCAACGGCGACGACGAGGTCGGGGTCGGCAGCCCCACCACCGTCGATGAGGTGGCATACGACTCGTCGGCCTTCCCCGACACCGACGGGGCCTCCCTGTCACTGTCACCGGGCGCCACCAACGCCACCGCCAATGACTACGGCAGCAACTGGTGCGCGGCCTCCAGCAGCTACGGCGGCGGCGATCAAGGCACGCCGGGCTCGCGCAACGACGGTTGTTGATGCCTGCGGGATTCTTCGGCCGTCTGCTGGAGGTCGACTGCGGCCGCGGTGAGTTCAGGGAGCGGGATATCGAACCCGAGCTGGTCCGGCGCTTCCTGGGTGGCAGTGGCCTGGCGGCGCGGCTGCTGTGGGACGAGCTGGAACCGACGAGGGATCCTCTCTGTCCCCGCAGCTCCCTCTGGCTGGCCAACGGCCTGCTGGCGGGGCTGCCCGTACCCGCGGCCTGCAAGCTCTCCATCTGTGGGATCTCACCGCTGACCGGCATCTGGAACGAGGCGGCGGTGGGGGGCGAACACGCCGCGGTGCTGCGGCGCACCGGCTTCGACGTCGTCCGCATCCACGGTAGCAGCGAGAGCCCGCGCTACCTTCTGCTGGGTGCCGAAGGCCCTCGCCTGGTGGACGCGGCGGATCTGTGGGGGCTGGACAGCTTCGCCATCCACGAGCGGCTCATGGAGCGGCACGGCCCGCGGGTCTCCGTCGCTTGTGTGGGCCCCGCCGGGCAGCGGGGAGTGCTGCTGGCGGGGATCATGGTCGACGGACGCGCAGCCCGGGCCGCCGGCCGCGGTGGCATGGGCGCCCTGATGGGCAGCAAGGGGCTGGTCGCCGTGGTGGCCTCGGGAGGGCACTCGGCCGAGCTCGCCGATCCGGCTGGGCTCAAGTCCCGCGTGCGCGCCGACATGCGCGAGATCCGAGCCCGAGCCCAGGGCCTGCGGGAGTTCGGCACCGCTGGAGGTATCCAGGGGGCCGACAACATCGGCGCACTCCCGGTCAGGAACTGGGCTGGAGGTGCCTGGCCCGCGGGCGCAGAGGCCACCACGGCCCAGACCTTCTTCCCGCGCTACCTCGACAGGCACCACGCCTGCTGGGGCTGCCCCATGCGCTGCTCCAAGCACCTGCGGGTAGACCGAGGCCCCCACGCGGGGCTGCACGGCCACGCGCCGGAGTACGAGACCCTGGCCGGCTTCGGCGGCAACTGTCTCAACAGCGACGTCGAGGTCATCATCGCGGCCAACGACGCCTGCA
>CAZHIK010001331.1:0-2503 GCA_964532635.1 uncultured Enterobacterales bacterium | reverse complement strand
GTGGCAGGTGACCTCGGCCATGGTGTGCATGGGGTCGCCCTGCAGGGAGGGGATGAGGGGAGCCTCGTCGAGGGGGTAGGTGCCATCGCCGCATGCGGCGTCCAGCGGGTCGACCCAGTCGATGTCCATGTACCCGGGATTGAAGACCCACTCGCCTTCCTCGCAGGACATGGCGTCGCGGCCGCAGCGCGTGTCGCCGCCCGAGTAGTTGACCATGTAGGACCCGAAGTACTCGTAGTCCTCGCGGTCCACCGCGCCGAGCAGGCGGACGGACAGGGAGACCTTCTCGCCTTCGATGGTGTCTTCGGGCACGGTCCACTCGAAGCGGACCTGGCCGTCGTCGGTACCCCAGGGGCCGGTGTAGATCTGGCCTTCCTCGCCGGAGTAGTCGAACTCGACCTCGGCGCAGCCCTGGGCGTCCTCGGGAACCGCGGTCATATCGGGCCAGAAGTAGTCGAGGCAGGTGGCCTGCTCGCCTTCGGCAAGAACGGCTCCGCTCATGTCGTACTTGGGACCGCTCCAGGCCAGGCGCACACCTTCCTGCTCGTGGGGGACCACGAACTCGGGGTTGCCATCGGGACCCGCGGCAGAGGGCAGCGGCAGGGAGCCGACCGGAGCGCGATCGAGCGCGATGCCACCGGGGAACTGCATCTGCATGGTCTCGCCGAAGGGGAAGTTGGCGGGGCGCAGCACCACCTCTTCCATCTCGAGGGTGCTCGAGGAATCACCCGGCACCAAGCCGGTGGCCGCGTAGGGCCGCCAGCCCGAGATCTCGGAGTAGTAGATGAACATGTCGCGGGTCTCGGGCGGGTAGTCCGCCGGGACACGCCCGATGGAGAAGCCCGCGTCGCTCTCGGTGGAGGCGAACGCGATCTCGCTGCCGACATCGGTGGTGGTGAAGGAGCCGATGGGGCCGGTGGCCTCGAAGGTGGTGTAGCAGCTGTCTTCCTGTGTGGGGATGGGCTGGATGGTGCCCGCCGACACCGCGCCTTCGAGCTTGGTGTCGAACATATAGGAGAAGCCGTAGACCAGGCTGTAGGGCGGATGGAAGCCCATCTCACCGTTGACCTCATCGAAGCTCAGCAGCCCCGCGAAGCCCAGGGACAGCCCGGCGCCCTCGAAGTCGAACCAGTTGTACTCGACCACGCCGCCGTAGGGGGTGGGCGGAGGCCCGATCTCGTCGGGGCTGTGGCCCACACCGACCATCTTGACGTCGGACTCGGTGGTGGCTCGACCGCAGCCCACCAGGAGCAGGGCCAGGAGCATGGAAGTCGTCGTGAATCGCATGGTTTCCTCCTGCCCTACCAGCCGGTGCCCAGGCCGATGTAGACCCGGAATCCAGCGGGGTGGATCTCGTTGGAGAGCTCGTCGCCGATGGCGTTTTCGCTGGTGTCGTAGATGTCGTCACCATCGACGTCGCCGTAGCCGCGAATGTCGTTGAAGCCGTAGGCCACCCGCAGGAAGCTGTCCCAGTAGGCGGAGTTGAACATCGCACCCTTGACGCGGACTTCCATGCCAGCGTCGTAGAGCAGGAAGTTGTCGCCCGTCTTGTAGGAGTTGTCCCTGAAGGGGACCTCGCGGTGGATATCGTCCGGGTCGTAGGCGATGCGCTCGTCCCACTCGTTGCGCCAGTACAGGTCCGGATCGTCGGGAGGACGGTAGGACCACATGTTCCCCGCGCCACCCATCACCTGCGCGTAGACGGAGTCGAACAGGATCGGACCGACCTTCTGCTTGAGGTCCTTGACCACGGGGAAGCGGTAGGCCGCGTTGAAGATGAGCATGGTCTCGCCGGACAGCGAATACGGCGGGTAGCCAGCGAACTGGGTGTTGGGACGCAGGGAGCTGTTGCCCCAGTAGTAGGGGTGCTGACCGCCGGCGCGGAACTCGTCGTTGAAGTTCACGTTGCGGTCGATCATGCCAGCGCGACCGTCGAGCTGGATGCGGTGTCCCTTGTCGCGCGCCTTCTGCAGGAAGCCGAGGCCCAGCGTGGGCACGTCGATGTTCTCGGTCCAGCGCGCCTCGATCTTGTTGTAGTGGTAGGCGTCCATCAGCTCGCCGTCATCGGGCGTGACGCCACCGTAGGCCGCGTAGACCACATCGGTGTAGGCGTGGTAGGCCTGGACATCGATGTTCCGACCTGCGCTGGGGTTGGGTGAACGTCCCGCCCAGTAGGCGTAGCCGCCGTAGCTGGTGAAGCCGACATCGACGCCCAGCTCATAGCCCCACTGGTAGGGGGCGAAGGTGTTCTCGGAGGTGGTCTTGAAGCCGTACTCCAGGAACATGGCGGACAGCCCGGTGTGCCAGCGGTCGGACCAGGGCAGATCGATCATCGCGATGCCGATGTTCGCGTACTGCTGGTTCTTGATCTCGTAGATGCCCTGGTCTTCGGTGGTGTCGGGGTTGTCGTCGAAGTCCACGTAGTAGCCGGCGTCGTACTTGACCTCGTAGTGGTACGCCATCAGGTTGATGTTGGGGTACCACATCTGGTTGAAGTAGCCGG
>CAZHIK010001330.1:0-2505 GCA_964532635.1 uncultured Enterobacterales bacterium | reverse complement strand
GGCACGAGGTCAACCATGAGTGTCACCATCTCAGACGCGGCGAGCTACACGGATGTGTCATCAGCCGCCACCACCTACGGCAGCTCCGAGCTGGACCAGGAGACCTTCCTGAACCTCCTGATCACCCAGCTGCAGAACCAGGATCCCCTCAATCCCCAGGACAGCCAGGAGTTCGTGGCGCAGCTGTCCCAGTTCAGCTCCCTCGAACAGCTCATGTCCCTCAACGAGGGCATGGACACGCTCTACATGGCCACCAGCTCCATGAACAACGCCTCCATGACCCAGCTGATCGGCAAGGAGGTCGTGGCCTACGGCGACACCTTCAGCTACGACGGCGAGGGCGACGCGGAGCTGCTCTACGATGCCGAGGGCGAGGCCTCCAGCTCCACCCTCAACATCATGGACGAGGACGGCAACGTGGTGGCCAGCATCGCGCTGGGCGCCCTGGCCGAGGGCGAGGGCAGCTACACCTGGGACGGCACCACGACCTCGGGTATGGCCGAGGAGGGCGTCTACACCTTCGAGATCGAGGCGTCCGACACCGACGGCGACACGGTCACCGTCTACTCCATGGTGTCCGGCATCGTCGACACGATGGGCTACGAGTCCGGGACCCCGGTCCCAGAGATCGATGGCGTGGAGATCGCCCTGGGCGACATCATCCGCGTGGTCGAGCCCGACAGCACCCCGAACACGAGCGACGACGAGCAGGAGGACGACACCATCTAGGGCAGCAACCCGCCAGCCTCTCGTCAAAAAGTCACAGCCAGTTTCACACTTCGAGCATCTCAGTACCGGTGCGTCTGCACCCCAAGGAGGAACGATGTCCCTCTTCTCCACCCTCAACACGGGCGCGAGCGGCCTGGGCGTCCAGAGTAGCGCTCTAAGCGTCATCGGCGACAACATCGCCAACCTGGGAACGGTTGGGTACAAGGGATCGCGTGCCTCCTTCGCTGACTACATGCCCCAGAGCACCTCCACCCTGGCGGGCTCGGGCACCATCGGCATGGGCTCGGGCCTCAACACCGTGGCCACGCTCTTCGGCCAGGGCTCCCTGACCACCACCACCAGCGCCACCGACATGGCGGTGAGCGGCTCGGGGTTCTTCATGGTGGAGGACGGCGACGAGGCCTACTACACCCGCGCGGGCGAGTTCTATCTGGACGACGACGGCTACCTGGTCAACGCTGGTGGCTACAACGTCCAGGGCTACACCGCGACCGACGGTACGCTCTCCACCATGGTCGACGACCTGCAGATCGGGCTGGAGCCCGCCACGGCCTCCGAGACCACCACCGTGACCCTCGGCGCTGTGCTCGACTCCGACACGGCCACCTCCACGGTGATGTCCGGTGCCACCCTGGACGGCGGCACCGAGACCTGGGCCGACATCACCTCGGATGACGTCTTCACCACCTCCATCACCATCTACGACGAGCAGGGCGAGGCCCACGATGTGACCATCGCCTACGAGCGTGACGGCACCTCCGACTGGTCCTGGTACGCCATGGTGGACGGCGCCGAGGTGGGCGCCACCGAGGACTACCCCTACCTCATCGCCGAAGGCACCATCGAGTTCGACACCAACGGCGAGCAGATCGCGTACACCGACACCTTCTCCGGTCCGGTCACCTTCACCAACGGGGCCATCCTGGACGCCCTGTCCTTCGACATGGGCCTCGACCCGTCCACCGGGCTGGCCACCGATGGCTCCTTGTCCATGAGCGGCGTGGACTCGGCGGTCTCCGCCATGTCCCAGGACGGCTACCCCATGGGGGACCTGAACAGCATCTCCGTGGCCACCGACGGGACCATCACCGGCTCGTACACCAACGGTGAGGAGATCGTGCTGGGACAGGTGGTGCTGGCCACCTTCACCTCCGAGGCCGGCCTCGAGCGCATGGGGAGCAACCTGTTCCGCGCCACGGGTGCGTCGGGCGATCCCGCGGTGGGTGAGCCGGGCAGCGGCGGACGAGGCGACCTGTACAGCTACGCCCTCGAGGCCTCGAACGTGGAGCTCGAGGACGAGTTCGTCAACATGATCACCTCTCAGCGCGGCTACCAGGCTGCGGCGCGCGTGATCTCCACCGCCGATGAGACCCTCCAGGAGCTCGTCAACCTCGTCTGATCCTCAGTGACACATCACCTGACACTGGCCCAGGCTGCAGGCCTGGGCTGGCTTTTGGTATGCTCCCGCTGACCGAAGGACCGCGGGTGGTGGCTTTTCCCTAAAGGCCCCCCCGCCTCGACCGATAGAGTGCTCGTTCCCGTACAGGAGGCCATGTGTCCCGCCGCAGGTCCAAGAAGGCTCCCGCCCCCGCAGCAGGTGCACCGGCCTGGATGGTCACCTACTCCGACATGGTGACCCTGCTGCTGACCTTCTTCGTGATGCTGCTGGCGATGGCGAACTTCGACGACCTGGTCCGGCGCGACGCCGTGCTGGAGTCCATCCGAGAGGCACTGTGAATGGGCAACTTCCAGGTGGAGCGGTGCAACGACGTCGAC
>CAZHIK010001329.1:0-2506 GCA_964532635.1 uncultured Enterobacterales bacterium | reverse complement strand
CCAGATCCCAGATCCCAGATCCCGACCGAGGCTTCCGCTTCCCGATCAGTAGTAGTCGATCTCCACCAGACACTCGTGGGACACGTGGTCGGTCACCCCGTCTTTCGTGATGTCCAGCTCGCACTGCCCCATGTACCGCAAGAACCAGGGGTCGCTGTAGAAGGCCTTGATGGCCATGCGCACCGGGAAGCTGATGCGGCCCAGCACGTCGATGCTTTCCTGGTAGCGCAGCTCGGTGATGGTGCCTTCGACCTTGTAGCCGCTGGTGTTGACCAGCACCTGGATCTCGGTGGGCAGGCGGTGGCCGGATTCCTCGCGGAACTTGGTGCCGTTCATCCAGAAGTTGCGGGTGGTGCCGACGATCTTGTTGCCCTTGCCCACCAGGCCGAACTTGTTCTCGCCGCCGCCGAACTTGGGCTGCAGGAACTGGCGGTGGAGCACCAGGGTGTACTCCTCGTCGAACATGCGCAGGGCGTACCACTCCTTGATGAACGAGGGCATCTTGATCGTGGCCCAGCCGTGGTCGTGGTAGCCGTGGCCGGCCAGGTCGAAGGTGGTGCCGCCGAAGCTGACCGAGCCCGATGAGATGGCGCGAGGGGCGCTGACACCCAGGGTGTACTCGGCGCTCTGGTCGGCGTAGAACAGCACCTTGCCGCTGCCGAACTTGTACGAGGGCAGCTCGTTGTCCAGGTGGAAGTCGAGCTTCACGTCCGCTTCGTTGATGGTGACGTGGTAGGCGTTGCCTCCGCCCCAGGTGCGGCACGGGCCGATGGTGATGTCCATGCGATCCGGTGCGGCAGTGATGTCGTCGCGATCGTACTCGTGGTGCAGGTTCCACTTGCGGCCGTCGGGGGCGTAGTACTGCAGGTCCACCGACGAGGAGAAGGTGGACAGGCCCAGGTTGGTGATGCAGAACATCACGAACAGGGCGCCGCCGTCGTCGGTGCGGGCCACGTAGAACCAGCTCTCGCCGTAGTCGCCGACGTCCTCGAACTCCGGGTGCCAGCGCTGCCACTCGTTGTCCACGCCGCTGGTGCCATCGGGCTCGAACAGGGAGATGGGTTCGGCCCCCAGGGCCGCAAACGAGACGATCAGGCAGGCGAGCAGGGCGTGCAGCAGGCGGGGCATCACAATCCTCCAGGCGGCGCCCGTCCTAACAAGCACGGACCTGAGCTGCGCGGAGGACGGCCCGCAGCGTGACGCCGCCTGTTCCAGCCGGACCCCGGGCCCGCGACAAAGAGTCCCCGCAGGGGTGCGGGCGCCCCAGCTACCATTCCTCGCCAAGCCCCACGACGACGGGATGTCCGCCTACATCCCTGAGGCGGCGACGGCACGATTCTTGCGATTCCGAAGCACGATGGTCATCGTCCGCCACGGAGGCCCCATGCACCGCCTCATCCCCATTGCCGCCCTCGCCATGAGCGCCTGCACCCTCTTCGAGCACAACTCGAGCGTGTCGAGCACCCTGCAGTACTGCCCCATCGAGGTGCAGGTCGAAGGCACGGCCACCCTCGACCTCTCCGACAGCTGCCCCGACGAGCACCGCTGGTACGGCGAAGAGCAGTACCACGTCTCCCAGCTGCCAGAGGGCCAGTCGGCGTTCGCCTACGCCTACACCGACACCTTCACCACCTCCGGCGACGTCAGCTCCCCCACCAGCTCCCTCGGCGACGCCGATGTGGTCGAGCTGGCCATGGAGCACGTCTTCGCCTCCACCACCCTGGACGAGATCCTCCATCCCCCCGATCCAGGCACCTCCACCTTCGTCTGGGACCGCAACAGCGGCATCATCTCCATGGACGAGTACCAGCTGGCGGTCACCCTTGTGGAGAGCACCGAGACCACTGACGGTCCCGAGCTGTACATCGAGTACGACCAGCTGTACTACCAGGGCGAGGACGGCACCCGGCTGAAGGGTGAGGAGTGCACGCCCAGCTGCGGCAACGCGGGCGGCGACACCTGCGTGGCAGCAGGCTCCCACATGTGCGACGGGCTCGAGCTGCTCGATAGCTGGGACTGCGACGTCTGCTGCGACCGCTCCGGCTTCGTGGCCTCGCCCCACAGCTTCCACATCATCGACCGCGAGGACATCTACGCCTGGGAAGCCATCCGCGGCATCGTGGACAGCAACGACGCTGCGCTGATCTGCAGCCAGAACCGCCCCGACGACCTGGCCTACGACCGCTGGGCCCAGAAGGTCAACGCCACCTGGTACCGCAGCGGGGCAGAGTTGGCCGGAGCCATCAACGACGCCCTGAGCCAGGGCGTGAACAGCCCGCGCATGGTGATGGTGGACGAGCTGAACTCCCACACCATCGACATCATCGCCGAAGCCGCGGACGTCATGCGCACCAGCTACCCCCAGTGGACCGGATTCTGGGGCGCCTTCATCGTCAACGGCACCGCGGTCTCCTACGCCCGGCTCAACCCCGCCATCGACGCCCTGTTCGACGCCCAGGCCACCCTGGCGGTGGAGCTGTACCCGCGGCAGAGCGAGTACTGCGCC
>CAZHIK010001328.1:0-2508 GCA_964532635.1 uncultured Enterobacterales bacterium | reverse complement strand
TCGATCCAGCGCTGCAGCTCGGGCTCGTCGGCCATCACCTGGGACGGGATGGTGACGTACTCCTTCATCTTGCGGCCGGGCATGGGCTCGAAGAGGGCGGCGCCGGCGAGGGTCAGGAACTCGGCGCGGTCGGAGGGATCGAGCCGGACCATCATGTTCTGTTGGTGCAGCCCCATGAACATGTTGCCGTTCACGAAGCAGCAGGGGTAGCCGAACATCTTCTTGTGCTCGACCCCGCCTTCGGCGGGCGGACGCAGGCGCTCGAAGGTGGCGATCAGCTCGGGGGAGGACTTCTGCCAGGCCATGGGAACTCCGGGTAGGAGGCGAGCAGGATCCCTATCCAGGTAGCTGGCCCCCGAAGAACAGGCCGCGCTCCACCAGGCCCAGCACCCTGGCCCCGATCCCCAGGTGGTTGCCCAGCACGAAGCAGTACAGCAGGGTCATGGGCAGCACGGCCACCCGGGCCGCCAGGTGGCGCCGCAGGGTGTACAGGCCCCAGGCCCCGAGGCCCACCAGGGCCACCTTGCCCAACACGAAGGGCCCGAAGCCCATGTCGATGGCTTGGGCCATCATGGGGTTGCCCTCGCCCGCGATGCCAGTGGAGACCCACAGGGAGGTCAGCGCTGCGTCGATGAGGTTGAGCACCAGCAGCACCCCGAGGGCGCGCTCGAAGCTCGCCATGGTCGTGAGGCCGCGCTGCGCCATGGGTGCACCTCCTCTCCACAGAGTCAACTCGACCCGGAGACCGGTCAAGGACCAAGCTGTCACTTCGAGTCGCGTCGTCGCGGGGAAACGCACAGCGGAACCCCGGGAGCCCCGCTAAGGTTCCAAGGAGCCAGGGAGCCAGGGAGCCCACATGACGGACAAGGTGATGGGAGTGAGCAGCGCCGCGGCGCTGGAGGCCACGGGCCGGGACTGGAGCGCGTGGTTCGCGCTGCTCGACCAGGCCGGCGCTCGGGCCTGGGGCCACAAGCGGATGGTGGCCTTCGTAGCCGCCCAGGGCCTGGACAGCGGCTGGTGGCAGCAGATGATCACCTCCAGCTACGAGCGCGAGCGGGGACTAAAGCAGATCGGCCAGAGCGCCGACGCGGGCTTCCAGATCGGTGTGCAGCGCACGCTGCCCATACCGACCGGCGAGCTGTGGCGACTCCTGATGGGCCCCGCCGGCCTGGCGCTGTGGCTGGGAGAGCTGCCGGAGCTCCCGCTCGAAAAAGGGGCGACCTACGAGACCCCCGCGGGCGTGCGCGGAGAGATCCGCTCCTGGCGCAAAGGCCAACGCGTACGCCTGACCTGGTGGCCCTCCGACCTGGCCGCGCCCACCACACTGCAGGTCACCGTCAGCAGCCCCAGAGGCGCCAGCGACCGCGCCGCCCTGCGCTTTCATCAAGAAAAACTGCTGGACGCCGACCACCGCGAGCGCATGCGAGCGCACTGGAAGGCAGTGCTGGCAGAGCTGGTAGAGCTGGCAAAGGGCTGAGCCGGACGCCAGACGCGACTCATGCCGGTGAGTGGGCTTGGACGTCCGCCACACGGTCGTCGGACGCGACTCATGCTGGGGGGGGGGCTTGGACGTCCGCCGCTCCTACATCGCCGGGATCAGCTCCTCGGGCTCGGGCTCGCTGGCCGTCTCCACTGCCACTGCGGCCTCGACGCGCTGCTCGAGGGAGGCCAGGCCCTGGTCGAAGTCGGCAGCCACGGCCTCTTCGATGGTCCCGCGGAACAGGCGGCCCATCAGCCCCAGGGGACCCGTCGTGACCCAGGTGACCTGCGTGCCCGCATCGGTCTCCTGCAGGTAGAAGCTGCCCTCGTTCACCTTCTTGCTGCGGCCGAAGTACAGATCGAAGTCCAGGCCGTCGAAGCGCAGCTCGGTGAGCTCCATGTGCCCACGTCCCAGCTCCTTGCCGTCCCAGCTCATGCTGTGGCCGACGGTGCCGGGATCACCCTCGAAGCTCCACTCTCCCTCGGGATCGCGCTCGTGGCTCCAGGCCGTCCACTCGGGCCACTGGCGGAAGTCGGTGATGACCGCCATGACCTGCTCGGGGCTGGCCTCGATGACCTGGGTGCTGGAGGCGGACCACTGCCCGCGCTGCTTCTTGCCGTCGCACTGCTCGCAGGCGAGGGTGTTACTGGGGATGACGCTGGCGGCAGCGACGAACGCGACGGAGACGACGGTGGCGTGCAGGTTCACGGAGGACCTCGCGGTGGATGACGGGGAGAGGCTAGTCCCGAACCCGCCACCGGGAAGTCTGGAGCCCGCACCTCGTAAGCACCCTCTCGAGAATGCCGGCACCACCCGGCCCGCACCCTGGGCCCCACGCCCGCCCTGTGACCAGCTGGCGCCTCGCCGCCATCAGGGGCACTCGAAGTGCCGCCCAGAGTTCACTTGGCGACAGCTTCCATGGTCTGGGAAGCCAGCCGGAGGTCCTCCAGCCACACCATGTAGTCGGCGTTGTCCACCTGCCACTGGCTGTTGATGCGCTGGGCGTAGACCGCCACGATGAGATCCCG
>CAZHIK010001327.1:0-2511 GCA_964532635.1 uncultured Enterobacterales bacterium | reverse complement strand
GGCGCGGGCGTTGCCGTCGTCGAAGGGGTGCAGGAAGCAGATGTCCAGGTAGGCGCGGGAGGCCCGCGCGAGGGGGCCCGGCCGGTCCGCCGATGCGTCGCGCAGGCAGCGCTCGAGGCGCTCCACCAGATCCGCTGGGCGGCCGTAGCGCTCGGCGCCATCCTTGGCCGCGGCCTCCCAGGATCGGATGTCGACGGGCCCACCCAGCAGCTCGGCCTGCCAGGTCAGCAGCCGGCGCAGCGTAGGGGCGCGCCCGGCCAGGGCGTCCTTGCGGGCCTGGTCCAGGGCGCGGCGCATGGCGCTGGACCGAGCCAGGGAGCGCGGGCGGTCCCGAGCTTCGAGATAGAGCAGGTGGCCGTCGATGGGTACCGGGGAACGGGCGGGCGTGGACATGGACGCCCAGGCAACCCGGCCCCGCAGCGCCCACCAGGCCTCGAGGGCATCGTGGACGACGGGCGCGGGCTCCCGGCCAGCGGCCCCGCGACCCAGGTCACCACAGACCGCCTGGGCCACATCGGGCGGGGGCTCGACCCAGCTGTGGAAGCGTCCCGCAAGGGCCTGGTGCACCAGCGCGGCGCGGGGGAGCGTGGTCCCGTCCCGGTGCTGCAGGTACCAGTCCATCACCAGCTCGAAGCAGCCGAACCAGGCGTCCTCGGCCCCGGTGCGCTCCAGCACCCACGGCAGCAGCTCCCCGGCCGCGTGGGCCACCGCCCCGCGCTCATCGAGGTCGCCGGTGGCCAGGTCCAGGGAAGCGAAGCTGCGGCCCAGCTCCCGCAGCCAGGCGTCCCAGTCCGCCACCGCCTCCACCACCCGCTGCGCGACGTCCTCGGGCGTACCCGTGATGCTGTGCTTCGGGCAGCACCAGACCTGGGACACCCCACCGTCCCGGTGCCCCCAGCACCAGCCCGCGGTCCAGGCGCCCAGGGCTGTGGCCAGCGCCGCCGCAATGGCCTGCTGGGCCTCGAGGCGCCCCGCGTCGTCGAGCCGAAGGCTCGCCCCGAGGGCCCGCAGCGCTGCTGCACGCGCACCCTCGGAATCCAGGGGAGGACGCCGAGCGGGATCCAGCAACTGCCATGGGAGCCTGTACAACACAGGCACCGATAACGCGAAAGCAGCATCGTTCGTGACGTGGTAGCCTCGAAGCCCACTCTCAGCAGGACCTGTGATGATCCCTATCGAAAAGTACGCGGAGCTGTGTGCCCTCATGGCCGACACCGGAGGCGACGAGGCCAAGGAGATCGCCATCGCCGGAGCCCACGGCGTCAGCGGGTCCGACTGGCTGGCGTCCAAGGCCGCCTGGACCGCGAAGATGAGCGATCCGGCGGACCGGGGCCAGACCGCGCAGGCCTTCATGCCCCTGTACCAGGCCGCCCAGGCCCGGGCGCGGGGTGGCGCGGAGCCCTGCACCCTCGAGGTCTACACCAAGGTCCACGCCGAGATGAGCTTTCGGAAGGATCCCCAGGGCAACAAGCTCGACCACCACATCGTCCTGGCCGAGCACGGCTTCACCCACCAGGCGTGGCTCGAGTGCGAGGGCTACTGGACGCCTCGAGTGGGCGCCGAGACGATCCTGGGCAAGCCCAATCCCCAGTTCGATCCGCAGCAGGCCCAGCGATTCCGGGTTCTCATGCAGGCCGAGAGCGACCGCATCCTGGGGATCGTGCGCGAGGCGCAGCCACGGCCGGTGAGCCCGCAGCCTCCCAACGCGCCTCCTGCCAGCGCGCCTCCTGCCAGCGCACCTCCCGCCGCCGCGCCGTCCCGAGCTCCAGCTCCCGCCGCGGCCGCCGCCCCGGCTCCGACACCCGCCGAGGCGACCCGGTCCGCCATGGCGGAGGGCGCCAAGAGCGCGGCCAAGGGTCTGCTGATGAGCCGCGTGTACCGGCTCGCTCGTCAGAAGCTCCCCCGTCCGCTCTACAAGCTGATCTTCGGGGGGAAGAGCGTGGGGGAGCTGGCCGAAGAGGAGGCCCGCAGGCGCTTGAGCAAGCTGCTGTGGGGCTGTGGCTGCTCCATCGTGTTCGGTGCCATCGTCGCTGTCGTCCTCCTGGCGCTGGTCATCATCATCGTGGGGGCCATCGTCGCTGGGTGAGTCGAGGGGCGAGGTCGCGCCGCCCAGCTCGATCCCGATTCGGGATACGCTTCCCGTTCCACAGGAACGGGAGGACCCATGCGCAGCTTCAGCCTCGAGCAGCAGCTCTTCACCCTCGCCCTCGCGGCCTACCACGGCTACGCCGAGCTCTCCGAGGGGCAACCCGGGCAGGAGAAGACCACCCGGAAGATCCGACAGGCGCTGGCCGACTTCGCCCCCGTCGCCGGCCGATGGGAGCTGGTGTGGGGGCCGGGGGTGTACCGCTCTCGCTTCTCGCTGCTGGAGGACGTGGTGGTCTTCGTGGCCAAGGACCTGGAGGCGCAGGGCCGTCCCCGCTACGCCGTGTCGGTGCGGGGCACCAATCCGGTCGCCGCCTCCGACTGGATCCTGGGGGACTTCTGGGTGAGCCAGGAGGTGGACTGGGG
>CAZHIK010001326.1:0-2528 GCA_964532635.1 uncultured Enterobacterales bacterium | reverse complement strand
GATATCGTCTTCGCCAGCCACTACGAGCCCTCCGACGGGGGCCCGGAGGTGAGCCAGATCTACTGGGGCTCGTCCTCCGGCTTCGACAGCTCCAACCTCACCGAGCTGCCCACCACCCACGCCGCCGGACTGGTGGTGGTAGGGAGCATCTACCCATAGGCCGCGCGGTCCGTTAGCCGTTGCGACTCCGCAACCGCAGTGGACCCATGAACGCAGCTTCCTCCTTCGTCTCCTTCTGCTTGCTGGCCCTCGCAGCCTGTGACTCCGCACCCCAGGCGCCCGAAGCCTCTGTCGAGCCGGCGGTGGGGTCCCCGGACCGCCCCAGCGTGCTGTTGGTCACCCTGGACACCCTGCGGGCCGACGTGCTGGGCTGCTACGGGCGCCCCAAGGCCGACACACCCAACCTCGACGCCCTGGCGGCTGCCGGAGCCCGTTTCTCCCGTGCCTATACGGTCACGCCGCTGACCATCCCCGCGCACTCGTCGATGTTCACTGGGATGCTCCCGCCGCGCCACGGTGTGCGGGACAACGGCGACATGTTCCTGGATGAAGGAGCCACCACCCTGGCCGAGCTGATGAAGCAGGCGGGCTACCTCACCATGGCCAGCGTAGGCGCCGAGGTCACCTCCCACCACTGGGGCTTCGCCCAGGGCTTCGACACCTTCTACGACGACATGGGGCAGGTCCGCGAGGAGGTCGAGAACCGCTGGCGCGTGGAACGCCGGGGCGACGAGGTGCTGCTGGATGCCTTCGGCTGGTTCGACGAGCACGCCGCGGCGGGTGAGCCCTTCTTCGGTTGGATCCACATGTTCGATCCCCACGCGCCCTACGAGGCACCCGAGCCCTTCGCCGGGCGCCACCTCGGGCGTCCCTACCTGGGTGAGGTCGCCTTTACGGACCACCTGGTCGGCGAGCTGGTGGCCAAGCTCGACAGCCTGGGCCGGCTGGACGACACCTGGCTGATCATCACCGGAGACCACGGCGAGGGTCTGGGCTCCCACGGTGAGCAGATGCACGGCGTGCTGCTGTACGACGCCACCACCCGGGTTCCCTTGATCATCCGTCCCCCAGGGGGTCTCGAGCAGGGCCTGGTGGTCCACGAGCCGGTCTCCGTTGTGGACCTGCTGCCGACCGTCGCCGCTATCGCGGGCATCGAAGTGCCCGGCGAGATCGATGGCCTGGACCTGCTCCCGCGCATCCAGGGCCAGCCTGACGCCATCGGCGCGGATCGGCAGGTCTACGTGGAGAGCCTCTTCGCCTTCCGGCACTACGGCTGGGCCCCCCAGCGCGCCCTCGTGGACGCCGAGTACAAGCTCATCGACTCCACCACCCCCGAGCTGTACGCCCGCACCGACCGTAACGAGCAGCAGGATCTGGCCAGTGAGCAGGCCGCGACCATGGAGCTGATGCGCACCCGCGTAGAGGCCCTGGCGGCCAGCCTCGAGCCGGCCAGTGAGACCGCAGCGCGGGTCGAGGCCAGCCCCGAGCGCCTCGCCCAGCTCGAAGCCCTCGGCTACATCACCGGCGTGGCCGAGATCGAAGCGGAGCCCGGGGAGCTGCTGCCCGATCCCGTGCAGCGCCTGCCGGTGCTCAAGGAGGTGGAGCAGGGGCGGATGCAGATGCAGAACGGGGAGCACGACAAGGCCCGAGCCACCCTCGAGGCCATCATCGAGCGCGAGCCGGGGCTGGTGGATCCCCGAGTGATGTACATCAACGTGCTTCGCACCCTGGGCGATCGCGATGCCGCCCTCGCGGCCGCCCTCGAGCTCGACGATCGGCAGCCCCAGTCCCTGTCCAAGGGCTTGGTGGGAATGCTCTTGCTGCAGAAGGGCGAGCCGGCCCAGGCGGCCGAGTTCCTCGCCCACTCCCTCGAGCTCGACCCCTACGTCGGCCGCACCTGGGAGCCCTACCTCCACGCTTTGATGCTGCTGGGCGACACCGATCGCCTCGAGGCCGAGGTCACTCGCGCGCTGGAGCTGCTCCCCGACCTGATGGCCGCCCAGGCGATGCAGGGCATCCTGGCCGTGATGAAGGGCGACAACAGCGGGGGCGAGGCCCTGCTGCGCGCCGCCCTCGAGCGCCAGCCAAGCCTGGCCTTCGGCAACCAATACCTGGGCATGGCGCTGCGCTTCCAGGGCCGCATCAACGAGGCCGAGACCTTCCTCGCGGAGGAGGTGCGCCTGTACGACGCGATGGCTGCGCGGGTGCAGCTCGTGGAGATCTACGCCGACCAGCAGCGCTACGAGGAGCAGCTCGAGCAGCTCGTCGCCATCGCCGAGCGCGAGCCCCCCAACTTCCTGACCTATCACTCCATCGCCCAGGCGCAGTTCAACCTCGGCCTGCACAGCGACGCCAAGGCCGCCGTCGACACCTGCCGTGAGCTGGCCCCCGAGTACCCGGCCTGCGCCATGCTCGAGGCCAACGTGCTCGAGAAGCTCGGCGATCACGAGGCTGCTCTGGAGGCGTACCAGCACGCCTTGGAGCTTGGGGAGCGGGCCAAGGAGCGCAAGCGCTCCCAGCCCTGAGAT
>CAZHIK010001325.1:0-2539 GCA_964532635.1 uncultured Enterobacterales bacterium | reverse complement strand
GACGATCTCGGCACCGGAGGGGAAGCGAGAGCGTCCGACCTCGATGGTCACGGTGGGATCCGCGTGGAGGAGCGGTACGGCGAGCAGGAGCGGAAGGAGCATGGACAGTGCCTCGTGGAGCGCGGGGGCCGGAGATGCCGCCGTGATGCGCTCGAGGGATAAAAAAACTGCAAAAATCCCTCCACGTCAAGTCTCCGCCTGCATCGGCGCGTCCTGGGTCCCAAGAGGGGGCGGCAACACGCCGTCCTGCGAAAAACGCGGCCAGCGCTGGCCTCACACCGACACCCGACTCTCTCGGGGCGCTCGCCCTCGCGCCGATCCCGAGCGCCCCCGTCTCGTCCCTGACCACGTTGGAAAGTGCCTTACCAATTCTTGACAGCCCAACAGCGGAGGAAATGCCGGGAACCGCTCGCGCTGCCTGTTGTCATCGGCACAGGTTCTACAGGCATTCTCCCGCAGGAGGTCTCGCGACCCCACCCCCCACTCACCGCCCCCCACCGCCGGACCGGCGATGCCGGAGCCACGCGCACCCGCTGGTGGCAGCACGCTCGCAGCACTCGTGATATGGTCCGCCGACCTGTGGGGACCCTCGAGTGGTCCCAAGAGGATATCTGCAATCTCCGGAGTCGAGCGGATGTCAATGCTCCCGAGCGTTACCACGCTTTCCATGGTCGCTACCCTCGGTATCGGCCTCCTCACAATCCCGTCCGCCCTCGCCGCAGACAGCCCCGCTGATGAAGCGGTGGATCGTCTGCAAGAGGTCGAGCACGCACCACCACCCATCGAGAACCGGTTCTTCCTCAAAGCGAACCGCTTCGAGATCGCGCCGGTGCTCGGATATGTGCCCAACAACCCCTTCGCCCGCCGCTACGTGGGCGGGGCGCTGTTGGCCTACCACATCTCCGAGTCCATCGCGGCTGAGGGTGCGATCCTGTACTCGCCGGATCTTGGCCAGGATGATCTCAAGGGTCTCACCAAGACCCTGGTGCAGATCGCACACCAGGGCGATCCGGACGCAGGCTTCCAGCAGCCGGTCGACAAGATGACCCTCGGGGCCACCTTTGCGCTGCGCTGGGCGCCGGTCTACGGCAAGATCAACCTCCTCGGCGAGCAGGTTCTGAACTTCGACTTCTACGGCACAATCGGCCTCGGCCTGCTGTCCCGGGCCGAGTACTACGCCACCTACAACGATGACTACCTGAACGATCCGAGCGGCTCGGTGGTGACCCTGTCGCCGCCGAACAGCACCTACACGGTGCCGGTGAACATCGGCGTGGGCTTCGACTTCTTCCTCAGTCAGAGTGTGGCCCTCAAGCTCGACGCGCGGTCCTACCTCTATGTCGGGGACCAGCCGGACTACGATCCCAACGACGACACCGAGCTCGGCAAGCGGCTCTACAACAACTTCATCGCCTCGGCCGGAATCAGCATCTTCATCCCCAAGATGAAGCCGCGCCTCTACGACTTCTAGCCCAGGCCCCCTGCCCATCCCCTCGAGGCACCCGATGAAGCGCTCTTTCTTGACCCTTCTCTCCCTCTCGCTCTGCATCTCCGGTAGCGCCCTCGCCGCCGACGACGACACCCTCCTCACCGATCTGGACGGCATCGCCCAGGACGACGGCGAGGAAGAGGAGTCCCTCGACGACGTCCTCGATGACATCCTCGGCGAGCAGGACACTCCCGAAACCATCGAAGAAGAGCGAGAGGCCGTCGAATACGGCGACGTGGACGACATCGTCGGCGCCAACGCCGAAGAGGTCCTGCTTCCGGATCAGGTGCGCAACAAGCGCATCATCAAGACCATCCAGCAGAAGAACTTCCTCAAGCTGGGTCGCTTCGAGCTCACCCCCGGCGTGGCGTTCGTCACCAACGACCCGTTCCTCAACCGCTACATCGTCGGGTTGGGCTTCGGCTACCACGCCACCGAGATCTTCGAGATCGAGGCCAACTTCGGCTTCTCCCCCAACCTGGGTGAGGCCGACTGGAAGCCCCTGACCAGCCAGCTGGTCAACAACAACCACGTCTCCCCGGACCTCTCGCCGCTCACCGTGTTCGGCAACGCGATGTTCCTGTACTCTCCGATCTACGGCAAGGTCGCCGTGGGCCAGCGGATCATCCCGTTCGACATCTTCGGCGCGTTCGGCATGGGCATGGTCATGACCAACGACGACCTCGAGGCCCTGCAGCAGGAAGGCGACGAGTACGCCGAAGCCACCGCCAACCAGACCCACCCCACCACCAACTTCGGTGGCGGCCTGCGGGTCATCCTCGGCGAGTCCCTGGCCCTGCGCATCGAGGGCCGCTCGCTGGTCTACATCGAGACCGTCTCGTCCACCACCCTCGAGATGAAGAACAACTTCATCCTCCAGGCCGGTGTCTCGTTCTTCTTCCCGGGCATGGACTAGGAGCCAGCCATGAAGTTCACTCGCATCGCCACCGTCAGCCTCGCAACGCTGCTCGGACTCTCCTTCGCCACGGACGCCCACGCGCTGTCCTGCGAGGAGATCATGAACATGGTGAACGTCAACGTGCCCGTCCC
>CAZHIK010001324.1:0-2540 GCA_964532635.1 uncultured Enterobacterales bacterium | reverse complement strand
GCGCAGCCCGAGCTTGTGGTCGAGGAAGTCGAACAGGGCACCGGAGTCGATCCCCACCTCGTCATCCGGAGGAGGCTCGAGCGGCTCGGGGGGTGCAGCGGTCTCGATCTCGAACTCCGGCTCAGTGGGCTCGGGCTCGACGGTCTCGGGCTCCGGCTCGCCCGCCCCCAGCTCGGCGGGCTCCGGCTCGGGCTCCGGTTCGAGGGTGCGCACGGTGCCCAACAGCGCGAAGGCGGCGTCGGCAGCTTCACCCACCACGTAGCTGCAGCCCTCGAGCTGACCCGGGGGGCAGACCTCGAGGTACAGGGCAGCGGTGGTGTCGCCGATGTCGGGGATGTCGGCGTAGTCGATCACCCGCAACTCTGCGTCCAATGCCAGCTCAGCCGCGAGGATCGCTGGCATGCGCGAGGCGAGGTCATCGGCTTCTGTGTCGTGTGCCTCGAAGGGGGAGATGAGCACAGGAACATCGGCGCGGGCCGTCGTGAGCAGCGCTAGCAGCATCAGGCCGGTCATTGGAACTCCCGAAGACGACGCCACCTATCAGGAAAACGAGCGTGAAGCTCCAGCAATGGATCTAGCGAGCAGCTGTCGCGGTCGCGAGCAAAGCCGCGCGCTGGTCCGGATCCTGCCAGCGGGCTCGAGCATCCGAGGCCAGGGAGCGTAGTGGATCCGCGTGCAGGAAGCAGCGCTCGGGGTCCACAACCGGGCTGCGGAACACCGCCAGGCCCAGGGCGCGATCATAGCGCTCCCAGCTGTGGACCTGTCGCTTGCCGCCACCGCCGCGCACGTCACAGACGAATGTGGGTAGGTCGAAGCCCGCGGTGCGGCCTCGCAGCTGCTTCTCCAGCTCGCTGGCCGCGGCCAGGGTGGTCCGCAGGTGCTCGGCGCCGGGAGTCATGTCGGCGGTGTAGACGTAGTAGGGCCGAATCCCAGCGCGCACCAGCACGCTCACCAGCTCCAGCAGCACCTCGAGGGTGTCGTTGACCCCTCGCAGCAGCACGGTCTGGCTGCGCAGGGTGAGGCCGGCGCCGGTCAAAGCATCCGCGGCGAGACGGACCTCCGGGCCCAGCTCCCTGGGGTGGTTGATGTGGGTGTGCAGCGACAGGCGCACACCTCGCTCCCGGGCCTGCCGGGACAGCGCGGTCAAGACCGCCAGCAGTCCATGCCTCTCCAGCCTGCGCGGGTCCGCCACCAGGCCACGGGTTGCCAGGCGAAGGCGCTCGAGACCAGGGAGCGCCAGCAGAGCATCACCCAGCCAGCTCAGCTCGGCCGGAGGAAGCTGCCAGACATCTCCGCCGCTCACTGTGACGTCCAGGATGCTGCGGTCTGCAGCCAGCGCGGCCAGGGCGCGCTGCCAGACCGCGCGATCCGGACCCGCGCTGTTGGGCCCTACAGCCCAGGAGCGCGTGCAGAACGCGCAGTAGACAGGGCAGCGGGAGGTGGCGAGCAATAGCGCCCGATCGGGATAGCGACGCACCAGGCCCGGAGCAGCCTGCACCGTGGACTCCGCGAGCGGATCGGGCTGGCAGAGCGGATGGTCGTCCTCGAGCTCGCTGCGCAAGGGCAGCAGCTGGCGACGGAGTGGGCAGGCCTCGGGGCGCTCCCAGTCCACCCGCTGGAGCAGGTGCTCGCTGATTCCCACGGGTCGCCCTGTGCGCTCGGCCGCTGCTCGGATCTCGCCCCAAAGCGCTTCGTCTCCGAGCCGTTCACGCAGCTGTCGGAGGCCGAGCATCACTTCAACGAGGCCACTGGGAAGGAGCACACCGTACCGTGCAGCGCCCGGGTCATGTACACGGCGCGCTCCTCACCGCTGACCTTGAACACCGTGGCGTACAACCCGTAGCGTGCAAAGGCGATGCGCCCCAGCTCGTTGCCCTCGTCGTCCACCCGCACGATGTGGCGCTTGACGTCGTCCACCGCGATCCACTCGCCGTCCCGGGTGGGATGGGGACCGGCCACCCGGGTGACGGGCAGGTCTCGCTCGGTCATGCGCTCCAAGGTGTCGGGGTCCACCGCCTTGCCACCCACGAAGAGCACGCCTTCGCTGGGGTACAGGCGCAGGAAGTCGGTGCGGTGGCCCTCGCTCAGGGTCTGGGTGATCTCCTCGCCGATGTCTGCGGTCTGGACCGCTCCGCCGTCCGGGTCGATCATCTGCACCCGGCCGTCGTTGGAGCGCACCAGGAAGACCTTGCCGCTGGCGGGGGCGATGCGCATGGCGAGCTCGCCGATGTCGTCGGGATCCTGGATCAGCGGGCCGCCCAGCTCCCAGCGCGCCAGCTCGTCGCCGCTGTCGGGGTCGAGCTCCAGCAGCACATCCCGCTCGCTCTCGGCGAAGAACAAGGTGCCCCGGCTCGGGTGCATCATCAGGTTGCCGAAGGTCAGCAGCACATTCGAGCCAAGCCCGGGATCGATGCTGCGCTGCCAGCTCAGGTCGTGGCGGTCCAGGGCGTGCAGCACGCCCTCGGTCTGGCTCAGCACCCACAGCAGGTCACGCTGCAGATCGAACACGACGGCGCCGTGGTCGGCCGTGCCATCGCGCT
>CAZHIK010001323.1:0-2541 GCA_964532635.1 uncultured Enterobacterales bacterium | reverse complement strand
CCGGCCAGGCCGCCTCGACGGTGCTGGTGCTGGCCACCTTCGGCATCGCCACGGCCCCGGCCCTGGCCACCGCGGCCATGCTCTGGGCCACACACCAGCTCGTGGTGCTGCTGCTGGGTGCTGTGCCCACCTGGCGCCGGCTGGGCACGCTGGGGGGCCTGCTGCGGACCAGATAGTCTACAAGGTCCGCTTGGCGGGTGGTCGATCCTCCGGGTGGGTGGCCTGCTCCTTGAGGGCCTCGAGCTCGCGCTGGGCGCGCTGCTCGCGCTCCCTTCGCAGCCGCGCCGCCCGAGCGCCGGGGCCTTCGTAGCGGGCCTCGATCACGGGCTCCTCTTCGTCGTCCTCGGCATCGGGATCGGGGTCGCGGCCCTCACCCATGGCGGCCTTCATGGCGGCCAGCTCGGCCTTGGCCCGCGCTTCACGCGCCTGGCGCCGATCGAGGGCGCTGGGCTCGCCGTGATCGATGGTGCCACGAACGTTGTCCAGGGCCCGGCTCGACGCGGTGAAGTCGTCCACCTCGTCGTCCAGGACCTCGCCACCCTCAGGGGCCTTGCCGCGGGAAGCCCGGGCATCCTCGAGGGAGCTCTCGGCGGAGCTGAGCACGCTGTCGGCGGCGCCGCTCACCGCAGCCACCAATCCCTTCCAGGCCGTGCGCACCGCCACCTTGCCGGCCTCGAGCGCGGCCTTGCGCTCCACCTCGGCCTTCTTGCGCGCCAGCTCTTCTTCGAGTTCGTCGAGCGTGCCCATGACAACCTCCGCTGGAAGTACGGAAGGGAGCGTAGCCTATTGCCGGGGGGGGCGTCAGCGACACGTTATCGGGTCCCCATGCGGTCCCTCTTCCTCGGTACCCTGCTGCTGTCGGCCTGCCCTCCCCCGGAGGAGACGGGCGCCCCCCTGCCCGCAGGACCCTGGCTGGGCGAGACGAGCTGGGAGATCCACGACACGATCGGCTCCATCGTGCAGGTTCGCTGGGACCAGGACGTCGAGGCCACCAGCTGGGTGGAGTACCGGGTGGACGCCGACGAGTGGCGCTCGAGCCCCGCGACGGAGCGTGGCGAAGGCGAGCAGGAGCAGCTGCTGCTGGGGGTGCCCTACGACCACAAGCTGCAGCTGCGGGTGGTGGTGGAACGCGACGGCGTCCGCGAGCGTGGTCCAACACTGGCCGCCCACACCGACCTCCCCCCCAGCGGGGTGCTCGAGCCAGTGCTGCTCGCCGCCGATCCCGAGCGCTGGGAGCCCACTGGGAACTGGCTGCTGGGCAGCCTCAACACCTCCATGCCCGGCTGGCAGACCGGCACCTACTACACCTTCATCCTCGACCGTCGGGGCCGCCTGGTGTGGGCGCTCGAGACCGCCGATCTGCACATGACGCTGCAGGCCCGGGCCTCGGTGGACGGCGCCAGCATCCTGGCGGACGACAACACCTGGTGGTCCACCTGGGACTTCGGCACGCCCTGCGCCGTCAACCGCTACACCCTGGACGGCATCCTGCAGGAGTCCATCGAGATCCCCAACGCCAACCATCCCTTCACCGAGCTGCCCGACGGCCGCCTGGCCTGGTGGGGCATGCCCGGTGACGGCGAGGGCGAGCTGCGCATCTCCGACGGCAGCGGTGGCTACACCACCACCTGGAGCTGCCTGACCTTCCTCGAGGAGCTGGGGCTCGAGGGCAGCTGCCTGGCCAACACCGTCTCCTACCACCCGTCGGATCAGAGCTTCCTGATCTCCCTGGCCCTGCAGGACCTGGTCATCCATCTCGACGGGCTCAGCGGCGAGGTGGTCCGCCTCTACGGCCAGCACGAGCAGGCCTGGGGCTTCGATCCTCCCGAGTCGGGCTTCTGGATGCAGCACGGTGTGGCCTACACCGACGCAGGCACCCTGCTGCTGTCCACCCACCAGGCCGAAGAGGACGAGACCGGCGTGGTGCGGGAGTACGAGCTGGATCACCTCGAGGGGCAGCTACGCCAGATCTGGAGCTACGGCGAGGATCAGGGCGTTCAGGCCAGCCTGGGCGGCGAAGCCCAGCGCCTGCCCGGCGGCAACACCCTGCACAACTACGGCACCACCCCTCGGGTCAAGGAGATCACCCCCGAGGGCGAGGTGGTCTGGGACGCGGACTGGCGAGTGGAGCGCTTGCTCGGGCACACCACGTGGCTCGAGGACCTGTACCCACTGCTGGGTGACTGACCGCCTCAGCGATGCTTGTGCTCGGGCAGAGGCTGGGGCTCGCCCTGGGGAAAGGCCAGCAGCTCCCAGGTGACGAAGAGACGGGGGACGGCGTTGGTGACGGGCTCGAGGGCCACTCCGATGGACGCGTGGGTGCAGTGCTCACACAGCAGGTTGCGGCGGTGGCCGGGTGAGGTCCACACCAGATCCAGGGCTTCCTCGGGGCTGAACGCAGCCGCCAGGTCCTCGTAGTGCTCGGCGCGGGGGTGGAAGGTCTCCCAGGCCCGGGCGCCCACACCTTCCGCCACACCCGGGATCACGTGGGCCAGCACTCCGCTGGAGGCCATCAGCGCCGAGTGCTCCCGGGCCAGGGGT
>CAZHIK010001322.1:0-2541 GCA_964532635.1 uncultured Enterobacterales bacterium | reverse complement strand
GAGAAGCGTCGCGCCGTATAGCCGACTACGCCGGCAGGTGCCCGCTCACCGACTCTGGGAGAAGCCGAACGGGATCATCGGCTCACGTGCAGCACCCCAGCGCGCAGGGCGCCGCTGATCTCTCGCACGTGGCGGCTGGGATCCGCGGGGTTGTAGCGGCGGAAGAAGCTGGTCCACTCCCCGGGCCGGAAGGGAGACAGCCCCGTACGGCTGCACTCCACCAACACCGCGGGAATGCCGTGGGCGCCGTAGAGATGGTCGATCTCCGAGCCCTGGGCCCTGAAGAAGAAGCCCCAGCGCGACAGCTGCAGCACCCGGTAGGCATAGGCCCCCATGCCGGCGGTCATGGCGTACCCCAGGGCGTGAAGCGCGGGCCAGTCGGGGGGACGATCCCAGTGGCCCGACCACGGCAGGTAGTGAAAGCCGCCGAAGCTGTGCAGGCTCACGGCCAGATCGTAGTGGCCCAGCCCCGCCAGCCGATCGATGGCCTGGGACTCGGGCTGGGACAGGGGAGCCGGAGAGGCCGCGTGGTAGCCGGGCAGGATGTGGCGCCAGAAGCTGGTGGACTCGTGGTGCACCGCGAAGTCCCGGTTGAGGTCCACGCCTTCGAAGTTCGCACGCCTGAACGTGTTCTCCCCCGCCTCGAGGTCTCGCTCCACCCGCTTGCGACCGTCGGGGTTGAGCAGCGGAATGACCACCAGCTCCACGCCAGGCACCGGATCTTCGATGAAGTCGAGCGCGAAACCCAGGGTGGCCTCGGTGGAGATCCACTCCATGGCGTGGATGCCACCGAAGACCAGCACGCGGTGGGTGATGGGGTGGCCCGGATCCGCGACGCGGTAGCCCCAGATGGGCCGGGACTTCACCGAGCGCCCCGCCATGAAGGGCCGCACCATGTGGGGCCGCCGCTGCACCCAGGCCCCCATGGCTGCGTGGATCTCCTCGTACCAGTGGTAGGCGGCCTCGGGGCGGGGCTCGGTAGAGGGTGAATGGTCCTCGAGCCAGCGGGCGTAGGCGTCATCGACATCCCGCAACTCGAGGGGCTCGAGCGCGTCCCCGGCCGCGGCCGGAAGGGCGATGAGCAGGCAGGCCAGGATCGTCAGCAGACGGCGCATGGCTTCATCCTAGCCACCGCCCGGCACCGGGTCACCCCGGCAGCTCGAGCCCGAAAAAATCGACCGTTCGGTCCGTGAGAGTCCGCTGCACCTCGGCGAGATCGCGCCCATGCAGCTCCGCGATCTCCCGGGCGGCGAAGCGAACGTAGGTGGGCTCGTTCAGGTAGCGGGCCTTGGAGGATCGGAAGTGCTCCAAAGCTGTGCGCTCCCAGGCCACGCCGTCACGCTCACCGCGGAAGACAAGCCCGGGCATGTCGAGGGCGAGGGCCGTGTTCAGCCAAGCATCGCGAGCCTGATTGACCGCCTTCTCGCGCTGCTTCTTGGGCACCGACCCAGGATCGATCTCGTCGAGCGCTGCCTGACGCGCCCGCTTCCACAGCCCCACGATGGGGGAGTGGTAGGGGCTGTCCGTCTCGATGATCATCGCCTCGAGGGGGGTGCCCGCCGCCACCTCCCTGTAGCGGGGCCGGATCACGATGCTCGACGGGATGGAGACCACCGAACCCCGGGCCGCGGCGTCCCGTGCTTCCACGGGGCCGGCTCCGAAGCAGTGGAACATCACCCGCTCGGGCGCCAGCGGACCCGCATCGAGGAGCGCCACCGTGTCGGCATGGGCCAGCCGCTCGTGGATCACCAGGGGAAGCTCGAGCTGGTTCGCCAGGGCGATCCAGCCTTCGAAGATCCGCTGCTGGAGCTGGCGGTAGGCCTGGAAGTCGGACAGGTGCCAGGCCGCCTCGGGTGGCGGCGGATCCCCGGCGCCGTCCGCCTCGAGCTGCCCCTCGCGGACCAGCGCCACCACGGGCCAGTAGTAGTCGAGCCCCACCTCGCCCAGGGCCACCACCCGGGGATGCTCGGCCAGGGCTGCGATGGTGCGGGCGGCCAAGGCCTGTCGCTCCAGGGCGCTGGACAGATCCTGGCTGCGGGTGGGCGGCATGAAGCCCAGGCTCACCCCCAGCCCCACACCGTGCTCATCGAAGATGGTGCCCAGCGCGTCGATGTCGTGCTCGGGCAGCCCTCCGGAGCAGTCGACGCTGACCACCATCGCCGCCACCTGTTGCTCACGGCAGCGATCGAGCATGGCCCGCAGCGGCGCCGCACCGTGCGCGAGCTGACGACGCTCGATGTGGCAGTGACAGTCGATGAGGGGGAGTTGGGGCATGGCTTGGTCTCCAGCGGCGGGGAGTAACCGGACCCGGCGGCAACAGCCGACGTCATGGACGCCCAAGCCCACTCAACCCCATGAGTCGCCGCCGACGACCGCCACACGGACGCCCAAGCCCACTCAACCCCACCCACCAAGCCCGCCGCCCGAGTGTTCGCGGAGGGGTGTCGAAAGTTCGACGATCCGTTCGACGTTTCGACACTCCAGGATGTCCGCTAGCGCGATCCGGGGGGGTCGATCGACGCGATTGAAGGTTTTGACGTG
>CAZHIK010001321.1:0-2542 GCA_964532635.1 uncultured Enterobacterales bacterium | reverse complement strand
AGGAACGCAGAGCGGCCGAACGGGCGATCGAGTCCCTCGAGTCCCGCATCGCCGCCGCCTACCAGCAGCGCCTGGCCGGGCTGCCCCCGGGCCGGCGCAAGACCATCCGCAAGGTCATGATCATCAACGGCGGCATCCTGGCCATCGTCTTCGGCCTGGCCTGCGCCATCGCCCTGGCCCTGTTCATGATGGGCATGGCCAAGGGCATGACCATGGACCAAGGCCGCACCGCCGTCGTCACCGGCGTGTTCTGCGTGTGCTTCGGGGCCTTGAGCTGGGTGGGGTACATGATGAACCGCGTGGGGAAGATGCTGCGCTGGTAGGGGGAACGCCGTCTTCGATTCGTCGCTGTGTGAGCAGCTTCGGCTCCGCTTCTTCGGAGGATCTCACCGGCTCGCCCGGCTACATATGGCGCCTCGGTTCCAACCCTGAGCGACCGCGTGCACCCGGAGTCTCGATGACCGCCGACCGACCTCGAAACGCCTTCGACAACGAGCGCTACCTGGCCGAGCAGACCGCGGCCATCCGCGAGCGCATCTCCCGCTTCGACAACAAGCTCTACCTCGAGTTTGGCGGCAAGCTGGTGTTCGACTACCACGCCTCGCGGGTGCTTCCGGGCTTCGATCCCAACGTCAAGGTGCGCCTGCTTCAACAGCTGGCCGACGACGCGGAGATCATCCTGTGCATCTACGCGGGCGACATCGAGCGCAACAAGGTGCGGGCGGACTTCGGCCACACCTACGACTCCGACACCTTCAAGCTGATCGACGATCTGCGCGAGTGGGGCCTCGAGGTCCGTGGTGTGGTGATCACCCGCTACCGGGACCAGCCCGCGGCGCTGGCGTTCCACAACAAGCTCGAGGCCCGCGGGGTGCCCGCCTACCTCCACCGCCCCATCGCCGGCTACCCCACCGCGGTGGACAAGGTGGTCAGCGACGCAGGCTACGGCTCCAACCCCTACATCGAGACCACCAAGCCCCTGGTGATCGTCAACGCTCCGGGCCCCAACAGTGGCAAGATGGGCACCTGCCTGTCCCAGGTCTACCACGAGCACCAGCGCGGGATCGGTGCTGGCTACGCCAAGTTCGAGACCTTCCCCATCTGGAACCTGCCCCTCAGGCACCCGGTCAACGCCGCCTACGAAGCCGCCACGGCCGACCTGGGCGACGTCAACATGATCGATCCCCACCACCTGCAGGCCTACGACGAGCGAGCGGTGAACTACGACCGTGACGTGGCGGCGTTCCCACTGCTGCGCCGCATCCTGGAGCGGATCACCGGCAGCTCCATGTACCAGTCCCCCACCGACATGGGGGTCAACCGGGCCGGCTACGCCATCGTCGATGACGCGCGGGCCAGGGAAGCGGGCAAGCAGGAGATCATGCGGCGCTACTTCCGCTACGCATGCGACGTGGCCATGGGCCAGGAAGACCCGGCCGCCGTGCACCGCGTCGAGCTGCTCATGCAGGAGTTCGACATCGGTCCCGAGCATCGGTCCACCGTAGCTCCGGCCCGCGAGCTCGCTCAGCGCTCACGGACCGCCGAGCAGAAGGGACACCGGGGGGTGTTCAGCGGGGCGGCCATCCAGCTGGCCGACGGCACCGTGGTGACCGGCCGCAACTCCTCGCTGATGCACGCGGCCTCGGCCCTGGTGCTCAACACCATCAAGGTCCTGGCCGGTGTGCCGGATCACATGGACCTGCTCAGCCCCAGCGTCATCGAGGCCATCGGTAAGCTGCGCAAGGGCGTCCTGGGCCGCGACTCCATCAGCCTCGACCTCGAGGACACCCTGGTGGCCCTCGCCGCCAGCTCCACCACCAACCCCATCGCCTACGAGGCGCTCAGCTACCTGCCGGGCCTGCGGGGCTGTGAAGTGCACATGACCCACCTGCCCACCCCGGGCGATCAGCAGGGGCTGCGCCGGCTGGGGGTCAACCTCACCTGCGACCCCAACTTCGCCACCAACAAGCTATTCGTGTCCTGACATCCCCAAGGAGGAATCTCATGATCGTCGCCCTCTCCATGCTGCTCATCGCCGCCGCCCCCGCTGGCTCCACCGACGGAGTCTTCACCTGGGGGAACGGCAACGGCTCCCTTCGCCGCACAGCCGATGGATACGTCGTGATCGAGGATGAGGTCTGGAAGGGCACGCTGACCAGCGGAGATAGCGGCGGCTCCGAGGGCACCATCGTGTACTCGCCCGACAGCGGTGTGCTCTACGCCCACGGTGGCGACGTGGACACCAGCTGGGCCATCGCGGGCAACTGCCCCGACGCCGACGACTGGAGCAGCTGCGTGCTCGACATCGTCGCCCTGGGTGACGACTCCTGCCAGGCCCTCGAGACCAGCGCCACGCTCGACGGGGGCGTGCTGGCGTTCGAGGGGACGGAGAGGTCGTTCAAAGTGGAGTGGGGCGGTGAGAACCTGGGCTGGATCACCCTGGTCGGTATCGGCCTGCACGCCAGCAGCCACGACGACGGAGACGTGGACGATCAGGGCACCATGTTCGGCTTCTACGACACCGAGACCGACGTGCTGTCAC
>CAZHIK010001320.1:0-2543 GCA_964532635.1 uncultured Enterobacterales bacterium | reverse complement strand
TCATCAGATCCGGGGACTGCTCGAACAGGTCCATGGCCTGGTGCACCTGGGCCAGCACCATGGGGTGGGTGAGGCGCTTGGCCACGTCCAGCAAGGCCGTGAGCTGTTGCTCGAGGGTGCGCCCGTGCTCGTCCCGCTGGGCAAGGAAGCCCGAGACGGACTGGGTGACCAGCTCGAGGGTGCCGGGGGACTGGGCCAGCAGGTGCAGCAGCACGCCGATGGTGTCCGCGTTGTCGGCCACCAGGTTGACGACCCGGCCGACCTCGGGGCGGTTGGCCAGCTGCAGGGCGTTCTCGGACTCCCGGGACTGGGCCTCGAGGCGGGCCTCGATGGTGTCGAGGCGAGCCATCATGGCCTGCATCATGGCGACGAGATCGGCGTTGGTGATCAGGGACACGGGAGCTCCTGGGATCAGCTCGCCCGCCGACACGCGGGAGAGGTTGCGCCGCCGACCAGGCCCAGCACCGCCGTGATGGCGGCCTGTACCGCAGCCTCTACGGCCGGGGTCATCTGCTCGGAGACGGTGTAGGGGTCTTCGACGACGATGCCGACGATGTCGATCTGCTCGGGCATGTGGGCCCCGAGCATCCTGCCCATGCCGATGGCGGTGGGCAGGTCCACGCCGTGGGCGGCGTAGAGATGGTGGGAACCGTGGAAGTCGTCGATGCTGCGCACCAGCACGGTCCCTGGCGCAGTGCCGGGGACCAGGTACGCATCGACGATGATGGCGTGATCGAAGCCATCGAGCAGGTCCATGAGATCGAGGCCGCCTCGTTCCGAGAAGCGGACCTCGAACCGATGCTGCGCGGCCGTCGCGCCCTCGAGGGCCTGCCCCACCACGATCCCCACGGCGTCATCGGTCATGATGAGGTTGCCGAGTCCCAGCACCACCAGGCGGGGTGCGGACGTGGAACGGACATCCGAGGGCGCGTTCATGGCTAGTCCCTCCGGACCTCGTCCAGCACTTCGCCGTCCTCGGCGGAGCGCACGCGGACGATCATGGGCATCTCCCCCGGCAGGCTGTGGGTGGCACAGCCGAAGCACGGGTCGTAGGAGCGGAAGGCCATCTCGATCTTGTTGAGCGTGGCCTCGTCGATGGTGCTGCCACGGGTGATGAGGCCCTGGGCCGCACCGCGGATGGCCATGCTGATGGGGGCGTAGTTGTTGGTGGTGCCCACGATGAGGTTGGCCTTGGTGACGATGCCGTTCTCGTCGGTCTCATAGTGGTGGGTCAGGGTGCCGCGCGGGGCCTCGACGATGCCCACACCCTCGGTGGGGGTGTTGGTCGGGATGACGCGGTAGTCCGCCCCGGTGATGTCGGGGTGGCTGGCCAGCTCGAGCAGGCGCTCGCCGGCGTACAGCAGCTCGATGCAGCGGGCCCAGTGGGTGGCCAGGGTGTGGTGCACCGGCTTGCCGCCCAGGGTCTCGTAGAAGCGCTCGTAGTGCTGCTGGGCCAGCATGGTGGCCATGCCGTCCGCGGCGTTGAGGCGGGACAGGGGGGTGGCCTGGTACACGCCCGACTCGGGGCCGTCCACGAAGCCCTTCCAGCCTACACCCTTGAGGAACGGGAACTTGAGGTAGGACCAGGGCTCGACGTGCTCGGCGATGTGCTTCTGGTAGTCCTGCGCTTCGTACTTGCAGAACTCCTCACCCTGCTGGTTCACCACGCGAACCTTGCCGTCGTAGAAGTTGACCTTGTTGTTTTCGTCAACGAGGCCCATGTAGTAGGTCCGAAGCGTGTAGTCGTCGCCGACGATCATGTCGACGTAGGCCTTGTTGGCCAGGACGATGTCGTCCACGATACCCAAGGTGAACTGGGCGAACTCCACGGCGTACTCGCCGATCTCGATGAGCCGCTTCTGCATCTCGGGGGTGACCCGCCGGGCCACGCCACCGGGGATGGCGTTGACCGGGTGCACCGGCTTGCCGCCCAGGAGCATGGCGACCTCGTGGGCCTCCTTGCGCATCCGGATGACCTGCTTGCCGATGTCCACGCCGACCTTCTGGATGACGCCCACCAGGTTGCGCTCCGCCGCCGGGGCGTCGGGACCGACCACGAAGTCGGGGCCGCCCAGGGCGTAGAAGTGGGTGGTGTGGTCGCCGGCGTAGAAGGCCGCGTACTGCATCTCGCGGATCATCTTGGCGGTCTTGGGCAGCTCCACACCCCACACGGCGTCGCAGGCCTTGGCCGCGGCCATGTGGTGGGCCTCGGGGCAGACACCGCAGATGCGCGAGGTGATGCGGGGCATCTCCTCGACCGGGCGGCCCTCCGCGAACTTCTCGAAGCCGCGGATCTCGGGGATCACCAGGTAGGCGTTGGCCAGCTCACCGTCGTCTTTGACAAACAGATCGATGCGGCCGTGGCCCTCGAGGCGGGAGATGGGATCGATGCTGATCTTCTTCATGGTGCTTCCTCCAGGGCGTCAGCCCTGACCCTTCTCGGGGAGGTGGCGCACGAGCATGGACTCGGCCATGCCGAAGCGGTAGGTCGTGCCGGCCGGGTCGACCATGCTCTTCACGCTCTGTTCGGCCTTCTCGATGGA
>CAZHIK010001319.1:0-2544 GCA_964532635.1 uncultured Enterobacterales bacterium | reverse complement strand
GTGGACTGCGAACTCGCTGGCAACAGATCGTTTGGCGTCTTGGTACAGGACCCCGGTACCGAGGTGGCTCTTGCAGATACCAGGGTCTTGGGGACTCTACCCGACAAGAACGGCGAGGCCGGCATCGGCATCCAGGTCCACAGTGGCGCCAGGCTCACAGCAGCGAACTGCGAAGTGGCTGGCAACAGCTCGGTAGGCATCGGAATCAGAGAGCCGGGCACCCACGTTGCGCTGACGGACACGCGGATCCTGGACACCCAGCCGGACGGGGATGGAGAGTCTGGATTCGGCATCCAAATCCACAATAGCGCTTCGCTCACCATGGAGGGCTGCGAGCTAGCGGGCAACAGGGTGATAGGCCTCTACGCAGGGCTAGCGGGTACCCAGGTCGATATCCGTGACTCCCCCATCTCGAGGACGTCCGCGGGCGCTTTGATCGATCGAGGCGCCACGGCGGTCGGGCTTGGCGCCCAGGACGGAGCGATGATCATCGCCGATGGGCTGCTGGTGGAGGAAAACGAAGGCCCGGCCCTGTACGCCCGCGGGGGAGATGCGCTTCTGACCTGTACTGATTGTTCCCTCCTCGGTGGTACTTTCGCGGGTGCGGTGGTGGTCGAAGATGCCGGCATGGAGATCCACTCCTCCACCATCTCGGGCACACGCGAAGGAGGGGACCTGGGCGGCGGAGTGGGGGTCTACGCCGCGAAACAGGGGACCTGGGGCCCACCCTCCCTGCTCATCACCAACACCACCATTACCGACAACTTGGTAGGGGGCTCCTGGCTATCCGGAGAGGGCCGCTACCAGCTCTCCGGCAATACCATCGAGGAGGCAGTTGGCGTTCCGCATGGAGCGACCACCCGCTGTGGCAACGGGGTCTTTGCCGCAGGGACAGCAGCCTGGGACGGCAACACTGGGCTCATTCTGGAAGGCAACACCATCAGTAACAATGCCGGTGCCGGCATCTTTCTGGATGATGCTGCAGCCCTGTTCGACGGCAACAGTATGTACGGCAACGACCCCGACCTGTTGGTGCAAGGAGAGGCCTGCCTGACGCCGAACGAGGACTGGACAGAGGCACCCAGCAACGAAATCTGTCCGACCTGGGACCGGCCAACCTGTGAGCTGGCGTTCTCGTTCACCGTGTTGCTGGCAGAGATCGAGCCCGTCATGTCGCCACCGTCCACCGTTCACGCACTCGAACGCCGCCTACCCCCGCCTGCACTGGACCTCCCACGCCTGGAAAACCTCGAACTGCCCCCCGGCCCGCGCACTCCATAGCCCTCGATCTCACCAGCGCTCCGCACCAGGAACAACCAGTTCGTCCAGAGACAGCACCACCACCTGGACAACCCATCCCGCAACCTCGGCCGAGACCCGCTGTGGATGGCCGACACGACATGGTTCTACTGAACCGGCTTCGCCCCCCCCAACGCCTCCTTGATGTACACATCCAGCTTGCTGTAGGGGATCTCGATGCCTTCGGCCTGAAACGCCTTGTAGATGGCGGTGTTCAGCGCGTCTTCCGCCCGACCCCGCAGCACGGGCTGGGCCACCCAGGCGAGCACCTGGAAGCGCAGGCCCGAAGGACCGAACTCCCGAAAGCGCACCCGGGGAGCGGGCTCGTCCACCAGGTGCACACACTCCTGGGCGCAGCGCACCAGCACCGCCCGCACCTGGTCGATGTCGGAGCCGTAGGCCGCATCCACCGTGGCCCGCACCCGGCGCATCTCGTGGGGACCGCCGGCCTCGTTGATGATCTTGGCGCCCGCGATGACCGCGTTGGGCACGATGACCTCGAAGTCGTCCCGGGTGAGGATGCGGGTGGAGCGCACGCCGATCTCGGTGACCATGCCCCGCTCACCGCTGCCCAGCACCACGTAGTCCCCCAGCTTGTAGGGAGCATCCGCCATGATGAACACACCGGAGATGAGGTTGGCCACGGTGTCCTTTGCGGCGAAGCCCACGGCCACGCCCACCACGCCCGCCGAGGCGATCCAGCCGGTGGCGTCGATCTTCCAGGTGAGCAGCACCAGGTAGACCGCACCTCCCCAGACCACCACCTTGGCGGCCAGCTCGAAGATGGGCCGGGTGCGCACCTGGATCAGGCGGAAGCGCTCGTTCTCGGTCATGAACTCCATGATCAGCGCCAACACCTTGCTGGCGGCCACCGCCCACAGGAGGATGATGACGCTCTCCACCAGGCCAGCGATGACATGACCTTCCGCCTGGCCCGCAACATTCTGGCCCTGGCCCCCTTCCACGAACAGACCCTGGAGATCATGACAAACACGGCGCTGCGCCTGGACAAGCTTGAAGACGCCATCGAAGCGGCCCTCGAACTGGCAACGCTTCTGATGATGACGAACCAGACCATCAAGACGGGCAAGATCCTGGACAAGATCGATGACAAGATCCCGGACGACCCTGAAATTCGCGAGCGCCTGTGTACGCTATGGGAGACGGCCAACCAGCCGGCCAAGGCGATGCCCCATCTGACCTTCCTGGAAAAGCATTACGAGTATGCACAGGATGACCAGCGGT
>CAZHIK010001318.1:0-2545 GCA_964532635.1 uncultured Enterobacterales bacterium | reverse complement strand
CATCAGGGTGGGATCCTTCATGATGAGCATACGAGCCAAGGGGCCGACCTCGACGGAGGCGCTGTCGTAGCGCGGGGCCTTGACGAAGGAGTAGGCGCCCTTCTTGTCGAGGTTGAACTCCTGCTTGCCATCGTAGGGATGGGCGGTGGTGCCCTTGTACCAGCCGTACTTGACCGACTCGGTGACCTTCTGCTGATCGAAGGCATGGATGTTGTCGAGGTCCAGGTCCTTGATGAAGCCGGCAGGCCACAGCAGCTCCTTGCCCTCGGCGTCCATCATGAAGGAGCCGTAGGACAGGTAGTTGAGGTGACCGCCGCCCAGGCCCATCTTGGCCAGGGGCATCAGGGGGCCGGTGCCGAAGGCCACGACGTCGGGCACGTAGACATCACGGATGAAGGCCGCGACCTCGTCCAGCATGGTGCGGAACTTCGCGATCATGTTGAGGTCGGGGTACTGGGTGATGCCGCCGACCACCAGGGACTGGTAGTGCGGGGTGCGGCCGCCGAAGATGGCGCCCATGTTGCGGGCCTTGGCGCCAACGGCCAGGGCGTCGATGTAGTGCTTGACCGCAGTGGTGACGACCTCGGGGTCCTTTACGCAGTACTCGTCGCACTCGTAGCGAGGAGTGAGCGGGAAGGTGTCCTTGGCACCCACCAGGCCCAGGATCTTGCCCTTGACGGCGTTGAGGCCGGCATCGGAGCCCTGGTAGTTGGCGATGGCCATGACGTCGATGTAGTCGAGCGCCGTGAGCTGGTAGAAGTGCAGGGGATGATCGTAGAGATACTCGGCGCCCATGGCGAGGTTGCGCATGAGGGTGCCGGCCCAGGGCACGCTGGCGCCGAAGGCTTCGTCCAGCGCCATGACGGACGCGTACTGGTGGACCGAGTAGCACACACCGCAGAAGCGGCTGGTGACGTAGGGAGCGTCCCGCGGGTCCTTGCCCGTGAGCATGGCCTCGAAGCCACGGGCCATGGTGCCGGAGGACCAGGCATCCACGACCTTGCCCTTCTTGACCTCGACCTCGATCTTGAGGTGGCCCTCGATGCGAGTGACGGGATCGATAGTGATTCGCTGCTTACCCATTAGTTATTCTCCTGTTCCGGATGCTTGGGGGTCCGAGCCGCTACATAAAGATGGGGGACATCTTGGGGTAGAAGGTCGGCTCGGCGCAGCCATGGCAGCCGCAACCGCAGTCGATGCAGAAGTTGGTCTTGTCGTTCCAGAGCCGCACCGGGCAGTCGGAGTTGACCATGGGGCCCTTGCAGCCCTTGGTGACCAGGCAGTAGTCCTTCTGGGCTGGGTCGTTCCAGTCCGTGACGAAGCGACCGGCGTCGTAGTGACCGCGGCGGCGGCAGTTGTCGTGGATGTTGCCACCGAAGAAGGCGGTGGGGCGGCCGTGCTCGTCGAGCTCCGGGACACCACCGGTGGCCAGGAAGTACAGCACGGTGCCGATCAGGTGCTCGGGGTGCACCGGGCAGGTGGACAGCTTGATGATGGGCTTGTCCGTGATGATGTCGGACACCGGGACGCCCTGGCAGACCATGTCCTGGGTGACGCCGCCGAAGCTGGAGCAGGCACCGACACAGATGATGGCCGCGCACTTCTCGGCCGCCGCCTTGAGGTTCTCCTCGAAGGACTTGCCGCCGATCATGCAGTAGCGCGGGTCGGCCTTGGGCACGGAGCCCTCGACGATCAGCACGTGACCGCCGTGCTCGATGGTGTTGTGGAAGGCTTGCTCGGCCTGGTGGCCGGCGGCGGCCATCAGCGCCTCGTGGTAGCGCAGCGAGATGGTGTCGAGCAGGATCGACGCCGCAGGGGGGTTCAGGCTGCCCGAGAAGGAGATGCTGCAGCCAGCGCAGTCCAGGCCTTCCATCCAGATGACCGGGGGCTTGGCAGCAGCGCCCTCGACCGCCTGGGCGACCTTGGCGGCGAAGGGCACCTGCGACAGGCCCATGGCCGCGGCAAAGGTGCTGCAGATCTTGAGGAAGTCGCGGCGATCCACACCGCGCGCCTCGACGGCCTCGAGGGCCTTCTCGTCATCGAACCATGGCTTCCGCATGCGTTCAGCCTCCATGTGGGGTTGGGAGTCTCGCCCCGTAGGGGCGAAGATAGGGAGGCGAGAAATACCGCATTCGGCCGTGTGTACACAACTCGTACACCCCTGCTGTTCGGGTCAGATCCTGTGCCCGATCAGTTTTGCCGCTGCTTTATCGATATAGCTATTTGTCTACCGACTTTGTTGCCTTTCGCCAATTCAGGGCTCTGGTCGATCTTCAGCGATCAGCAACCCGTCTCGGTGACACAGAGAAGAGGTAGCCATCATCCCATCGGCACCGCTCATCCGGCCGGACTCTCTCCCAGGCCGGTGTCCGGTATGATGTCTCCAGCTGTCACCGGAGAACACCATGCGCGTCACCACACTCGCCCCCCTCACCCTCCTCCTGCTCTTCGCCTGCCGCAACAAGGGCGTCGTCATCACCGACACGGCACCGCCGGAAGGCGACACCGACACCGACACCGACACCGACACCGACACCGACACCGA
>CAZHIK010001317.1:0-2547 GCA_964532635.1 uncultured Enterobacterales bacterium | reverse complement strand
CCCGTGCCTCCTGGAGCTGCTGCATGGCCTGCTCTCGGGTGGCATTGGTGACCTTGCCCTGGATCAGGGCTTCGACCACCTCGAGGTCGTCGAGGGCTTCCTGCAGGTGCCTGACCTCTGCCTCCTGGGCCTGGGCGGGGAGCGCGAGGGAGAGGAGCAGAGCGGAGGAGGCAAAGAGCCTGGACAGCATGGGGAACTCCGGTGTGGGTGTGGGGTTGCGGCTGGACGCCGCAGGGCCGGCGGACATTCGAGGGGCGGCTATCTCGAGGTCTCCAGGGTGGCTCCGCACCACTGGCAGACTTCGTTGGTGACTCCCTCGAGGTCCTGGATCTGGGCACCGCAGCTGGAGCAGGCGGAGGTGCCGATCACCTTGGCCTGGGTTCGCATCAGCTGCTGCATGGCCTGCTCTGGAGTGGTCTCCACCGGCAGCGCGAGCCAGGTGCGGATGGGGTCCTCGGTCAGGTCCAGGGGCTCGCCTCGGACCTGCATGAACACCAGATGCCGGACCACCTTTCGCAAGGCCTCCAGCTCCTGGCGTATCTCGGACAGTGACTGGATGTTGTCGGAGACGCCTTGGTGGGCCGCGCGCAGGCTGGCGCGGCTCTGACGGCGTTGGTGATCGAACATGTCGGCCATGGGAACTCCCGGGGGTCGGTGATCAGCGAGAGCCGAGCAGCAGCTCGAGCCTCTCCAGCTGTGCTTCGTCGCGGGGTTGTTCTAGGATGTGGAAGACCGCCAGCAGGGCGTCGGCCTCTCGGGGGCCCATGCTCTCATCGACGTGGGCTGTCAGCGCCACCCAGGCGAGCGGGAGCTCGATGCTCGCCGGCAGGGCGCGGTAGGCAGCCAGGAGGTCGCTGGCCACCTGCGCGATGGGCTCCCCTGCCACCAGGCGGAGCGTGTGCAGCACAGCCGCGCGCTCGCTGGGAGGCAGACCGCTCCTGTGGAGCTCGTCGAGCAGGATCGTCCCGTGCTCCAGTTCCCCCTGGAGCAGGAGCAGCTGGATGTAGTGGAGCCGCGTGGCGACGTCCTTGGGCTGCTCTCGGACGCAGCGCTCGGCCAGCTCGAGGGCCCGATCCAGGTCGCCTCGCACCAGCAGATCGACGCGGACCATCACAGCGAGCACCCGTGGGTCGTCGGGCGCGTGCAGCACGGCCAGGTCGGCAGCCCGCACGGCGCGCTCCTTCTGGTCCATTCCCAGAGCCAGGTCCACCACCCGCTCGAGGGCCTCGGCGTCGCCGGGCTGCAGTATCAGCACGCGGCCCCAGGCGTCCAGCGCTCCAGCTCGGTCGCCGTCCTCCTCGTAGTGTGCGGCCAGCTCCGACCAGGCGGTGGTGTCCTCGGGGTGGGACGCGATGGCTGCACGGAGCTCGAACAGGGCCAGGCTTCGTCGGGCCCGGCGATCATCGGGTCTCTGCTCCACCAGCAGAGCCTGGGCCAGCGCGGCCTCGGCGTAGCGCTCCTGGTACCACAGCGCGAGGCAGAGGCCGTCCAGGGGGGCGTCCGCGGCTGGGGCCAGGTCGTGGGCGCGCTGGAAGTGTTCGGAGGCTTCGAGGAACAGGTCTTCACCCGCCTGGGGCAGGCGCCGGGCCTTGCGCACCAGCGCTTCCTGCAGCGCGGCTTCGCCTCGGGCCAGCAGAGCGTCGACGCTCTCGGGGTTGTCGGCCGCGGCCTCGAGGGCGTACTGCCAGGCCTGAGCCACGAAGAGGTCACCCTGGGTGAGCTCCCAGGCGATGGGGTTGCCCTGGGCCGTGTGGACCTGCAGGGCGAACTGGAAGGCCTCGACCGAGCGGGCCAGGTTCTCGGCGCGGTCGCCGGTGCGCTGCTCGCGGAAGGCCTGACCCAGCCGCTGCCAGGTGGTCGCCCAGTGCTCTGGATCGCTGTCGCGGGTGTAGACGGTCAACGCTCGCTCGTAGGCCTCGATGGCGCGCGCGATGTTGTCGCCGCGCTCGCCCAGGGGGCTGGCGCGCCAGGCATCACCCGCCATGATCCAGGTGGTGGCCCACGCTCGTGGCCGGCCCTGCTCCTCGAGCACCTCGAGAGAGCGCTCGAAGCCCAGCAGCGCACCCTGGAACCTGGCCTCGGCCTGGTCGCCTGGCAGCTGGCGCACAGCGTTGCCAAGCCACGCGTGGGTGAGGGCCCAGTGCACCGGATGGGCATCGCGGGTGAAGACCGTCAGCGCGTCCTGATGTGCGGCCAGGGCTTGGTGGAGATGCTCCGGAGGTTCCTGCCAGGGCAGCCGCTGCAGGGCCCTGCCCATGCCGTTGCGGGTGCGGGCCCAGTGCACGGGCTCTTCCCGGGGGTCGAACACGGTGAGGGCTCGCTCGTAGGCTGCCAGGGCCTGACGCTGGTTGTCGAAGCGGTCGCCCACGGGGTTGTCCGCCAGGGCGTCCCCCAGACGGGACTGCCCCAGGGCCCAGGCCTGGGGGAAGAGCTTGGGCTCCAGCATGGACAGGGCGCTTCTGTGGGCGCCGATGGCGGCTTCGAGCACTCCGGCTTGATCGGGGTTGGGAAGCCCCTGCCAAGCCAGGCCGAGATCGAGCTGCGTGT
>CAZHIK010001316.1:0-2553 GCA_964532635.1 uncultured Enterobacterales bacterium | reverse complement strand
GATGGGCTCATCCGTATCCCCGTGGACAGGTCCGTAGTCTCGGGGAGTTGAAGACGAGCTTCGATGTGCTTGATCAGGGTGGGGTGCAGGCCGAGAGCCTGTCCGACGCGTAGCTCCCACCGGCGCTGCGTGTGCTGCTAGAGCCAAGCGGTCGGGCTGGACCGCGTACGCAGCTACGCTCTGCGCAGCGTTCCCATCGGCACAAAGCCCGTGTTCATGGTGCTGACGCTCTACGCACTGATCTGCATGAACTGCGGCGCCCGTCGCCAAGAGAACAGGGACATCGCTGAAGTCCTACAGACCGTCCCGGAAGTCCTACACCCGGGCCTTCGCTCGGCTCGTGGTGGTGCTGTCGTCGAAGATGACGGTCCTGGACATCGCCCGCTACCTCCGCGTGGGCTGGGATCTGGGCAAGGACCACACCGCCCTCGAGGCCTTCTTCCGCAGGCTGCGCCGCTCCGGCGCCCAGCTCGAGGCCGTCGCGGTGGACATGAGCGGCGCGTACCTGAAGGCCATCCGACTGTACGCCCCCCGTGGGGTCGTCGTCGTGCATGACAGCTACCACGTAGTCTCCCAAATGAACGACGCGCTCGACAGCATCCGCAAGCAGGATCTGAAGCGCCTGGCTGAACAGGGGCAGAAGGCGGTCCTCGGGGCGCGCTATCTGCTGCTGACCGCAAGCGAGAAGCTGGACGAGCAGCCCGACAGGAAGGCGCGTCTCGACCAACTCCTCGCGGCCAACGAGCTGCTCCACAAAGCCTACTTGCCGAAGGAGGACCTCCGCCTGTTCTGGTCCTACGGCTCCAAGCAGGAAGTCGCGGACTTTCTGCGCATGTGGTGCACCGAGGCTCGCGCCCTGAAGAACAGGCACATGACCCGGATGGCCGGCACGATCTCCCGGGCCATCTTCGCCATCCTGGCCTGGTACGACCTCCCCATCAGCACCGGCCCGCTGGAGGGGATCAACAACAAGGTCAAGGTCATGAAGCGCCTGGCCTACGGCTAACTGCACGACGAGTTCTTCGGCCTACGCCTGCTGTTCATCCACGAGGCCAAGTTCAGGCTGGCCGGGGTGTAGCGACCAGGAGCCTTCGACACACACCGGGACACGGATGAGCCGCGCTTCATGCAGGCTGTCCAGGAGCTGCGCCATCGCCTGGGCGATCCGTACATCAGCCTCGGTCAGGTGATACTGCTGATGGCCGACATGGTGTTGGAAGGGGAGCCGCAGGCGGAGGAAGAGCCGGAAGAGGTGGCACACGTGTGCCACGACGAGGACGCGGGCCCCATGCTGCACAGCGCCGGACTGCCGGAGTCGCAAGCACCTCGAGCTGCAAGCGCCCACCAACGTCCCTCGACAGCCAGGACGTGATCGGCGCGCGGTCGGCCACAGCCCGCCTGCGACCGTTTGTGTGGCAGAAGATCGCAGCAGTCATCACATGCCCACCACGACATGATCCACAAGGGGGTGATCGACCTTCGGCGTGGTTCTGATGGTGCCTTGGAGTGGAACCGAGGCTTCGGCGAGCCCCTCGCGCTGCGGATCATCATCCAGGGCCAGGGCGCCGAACTGGGCCACGAGCATCTCGAGGACCTGGAGGGGCTCGGCGAGATCCTCGAGGACATCTTCGGGGAGCTCGAGGATTTGGCACACGTGTGCCAAGAGGTGGAACCGGCGAAGGGCTACCCCCGCGGACGGCAGTTCGTGCGCCTGGGGGACGAAGCGCGGATGGCACCGGCCTGGTGTGGGCGGAACGTGCCGGTGTAGGGCGGTCGGGGCGTTGTTCGAGGCGTTGGTGGCGTGGCTTCCGGGGTCGGGTGGTAGCATGCGGCCTGGGCCGGGTTTCGGTGGTACGCCAAGACGACAGGGCCTGTTCGAGGAGGATCGAACGTGAGCTCGAGCCGCAAGGTGACCATCTTCCTCGTTGCCGTCCTCGCGCTTCTTGTGGTGGCAGGTCTGTTGGTGGTGCTGCTGCGGCCGCCGCCGACGGTGGAAGGGCCTGTCGAAGAGCTGGGCGAGGGAAGGGGAGAGAGGCTCGAACCCACCCGGCTGCCTGGTTCGGCTGCCAGTACCGAGCCGACGTCTCTCGACCTGACCACGCTGCTTCCTGGGCGGTTCACGGTGACGGGATGTCCGGACAGCGACGCGCCCCTGCGGGTGTACGGGCAGACCGTGACCGGCGGCCTGGACCGGCAGCTGCTGGCGAGCTGTGAGGCCGTCGAGGAGGGTGTCGCGCCCGTGTGCGCGCTCGATGAGCTCGAGCCCGGACTGTACCTGGCCGAGCAGTTTCCCTACTCGGAGGTGTTGGGTCACCAGCGTCCGGGGTGGGTGCGCCGGCAGTTGGACACCCACAAGGAGCTGGATTGCGGAAGGGACTGCGCGCTGGAGTTGACCATCTCACCGACGGGCTGCGCGCAGGAGGGGGCCTACGAGCTGCGAAACAGCAAGATGGAGGTGGCGCGGGGCGCCTGGTCCTCCGGTGTGGTCGCCGCGATTCCCGCCCTGCCCTGCGCTGAGTGGTACTCGCTGCGGGCCTGGGGCGAGGGCTGCGG
>CAZHIK010001315.1:0-2556 GCA_964532635.1 uncultured Enterobacterales bacterium | reverse complement strand
CGGCGTCCTTGGTGGCCTGGCGCTGGGCGTCGTTGAAGTAGGCCGGGACGGTGATGACCGCCTGGGTGACGGTCTCGCCAAGGTAGGCCTCGGCAGTGCCCTTCATGGCCTCGAGCACGATGGCGCTGATCTCCGGCGGGCTGTACTCGGCGTCGTCGACCCGTAGCCACGCGTCACCGCGATCGTTCTCGACGATCTCGAACGGCAACAACTTCTGGGCGTGGCGGACCTCGGGATCCTGCGCCCTGCGGCCGATGAGGCGCTTGATGGCGAAGAGGGTGCGCGTGGGATTGGTGACGGCCTGACGCCTGGCGATCTGACCCACGAGGCGGACACCATCGTTGGTGAAAGCAACCACCGATGGGGTGGTGCGGGCGCCTTCTTCGTTGGGGATGACCAGGGGCTCGCCGCCTTCGATGATGGACACACAGGAGTTTGTGGTGCCCAGGTCGATTCCGATGACCTTGCCGGTAGCTGACATCGCTTCGGACTCCTCGACTGACGATGGAGGACTGCGGGGGTGGAGAATTGCGGTAGTCTATACGAAATGGGGCTGCGGAGGATCCGCGTGGGGGCCGGGACGGCTCACTCCTCGGCACCGGCGTCGTTGGTCCCGTCGGGGCCGGCGTCGTCGGTAGCGGAGGGCACCACCCGCTCGCGGATCCTGCGGGGTGGGCCGACCACGGAGACCTGGCTGGCTCGGAGCAGGCGCTCGTTGAGCGAGTAGCCTCTGCGAACCTCCTCTGCGACGGTGCCCTCTGGATGCTCGTCGCTGGGGAGGGTGAGGATGGCTTCGTGGACCGCCGGATCGAAGGGGGTGCCTGGGGAGGCCTCGATGGCCTTGACACCCACCCTCTCGAGGCTGCGCAGGAAGAGGGCGGCCACCATGCGCACGCCGGGGACGAACTTCTTCGGGTCGGTGTCGGCGTGAGCCAGGGCCAGGTCGAGGTTGTCGAGCACCGGCAGGATCTCGCGGATGGTGGCGTCGGCGCCGAACATGCGGGCGCGCTCGAGCTCGATGGAGCTGCGCTTCTGGATGCGCGCGAGCTCTTCTTCCTGCGCGAGGAGGCGGGTGCGCAGCGAGCGCGCGAACATGTCGATGTTGTCGCGCTGCTCTTCGGCCTCCACGCGGCTGTTCTCGGCGATGCGAGAGCGGGAGCGTGCCAGGTGGGCGCTCTGGCGCTCCCGGTCCAGCTCGGCCTCGAGGTCCGAGACCCGGTGCTGCAGCTTCTTGATGCGGCGTCGCATCTTGGAGATCCGCTCGAGGGTCTTGGGATCGGACAGCACGGAGCGGGGACGGGAGGCCGACTTTCGCGGCTTGGGGGGTAGCGGCTCGGTGCGGGGCACGAATCCCGACGGGTCGGTGCGCTCTTCGTCGTAGGCGTCGGCCTCGGCTTCCGCTCCAGCTCCAGGCTCGGGCTCGAGGAGGTCTTCGGGGACCTGGAGCCAGGGCGGCAGCTCGGGCTCTTCTTGGGAAGCTGGGGTGTCGTCGCCGTCGAGGGACACGACCAGGTCGTCGGTGAGGGCTTGGATGGTGATCTCACCCCCCGCGCCGTCGGGCTCTTCCTCTCCGAGGTCGATGGGGATCTCGTCGGGGGTGGTCTCGGGGCCCTGGTCGGACGCGCCTGCGCCACGCCGTTCCACGGCCGCCAACGCCTCGAGCAGCAGATCGTCGTCGATGTGCAGGGTGGGACCCTCGACTGCATCGGCCTGGTTCGGTCTGTCGCGTCGTGTCACCTGCACTCCGGATTCAACGCTCAGCTCGAGCGCGCCTCCAGGTGCCGGTAACCCAGTCCAGTCCTGCCTGCCCGCACTGGACGAGCTTCCCCGACTCAACGAGCACGGCCTCGGGTTTCGGTTATGACCGCGGGGTTCATCAGCCACCGGAGGTCCGGTGACCAGCTTCGAGAGTCTCCCCAGCGGGCTGCAGCTGGTGGTCGAGCCGAGGAGCACCGCCCCCGTGGTCGCCATCTGGCTGCGCGTAGGCGTGGGGGCGTTGGTGGAGCGCGCCCACGAAGCGGGGGCCGCCCACTTCGTGGAGCACATGCTGTTCAAGGGCAGCCGCGCACCCGGCGAGCCCGAGGGGCTGGGTCCTGGAGAGATCGGCCCCATCATGGACACGCTCGGTGCCGATCTGAACGCCTACACCTCCCACGAGGAGACGGTCGTTCACTGCGTGCTTCCCCGCGAGCACGCAGAGCGCGCGCTCGAGCTGCTGGGTCAGCTCGTCTTCAGGACCTGGTTCGAGGCGGACCAGGTGTCGCGCGAGCGCGACGTTGTGCTCGACGAGCTGGTCCGGGGCCGTGACGACGCAGCGAGGCAGCTTTCGGACAGCATGGCGCGGCGACTGTGGGGCGGTCACCCCTACGGGCGGCCCGTTCTGGGCAACGAGCCCTCGGTGCGCGGGCTGGACGTCCATGCGCTGCGCGACTTCCACCGGCGCTGGTACCACCCGGCCAACGCCCACCTGGTGGTGGTCGGCGACATCGAGCCGGCAGATGTTCGGCGGCTGGCCACCTCGCGCCACTTCGTTCCGCGCCACCCCGTGCCCGACTG
>CAZHIK010001314.1:0-2560 GCA_964532635.1 uncultured Enterobacterales bacterium | reverse complement strand
CTCGGGGACCTCGTTGGCCTTGCCGTGACCGATCCCGACCTGACCCTCACCATCACCAACCACGGCGATGGCAGAGAAGCTGAAGCGGCGGCCGCCCTTGACGACCTTGGCTACGCGGTTGACGTAGACCAGCTTCTCGATCAGACCGGAGTCTTCTTCTTCGCGCTTGTGCTTACGACGTCGATGCTGCTGCATGATGAATCTCCATGCCGGTGCGCTAGAAGCGCAGCCCGGCCTCCCGTGCACCGTCGGCCAGAGCCTTCACGCGGCCGTGGTAGAGGAATCCATTACGATCGAAGACGACCAGCTCGATGCCAACTTCCTTGGCGCGGGTGCCGACGAGGCCCCCGACGAGCTTGGCGGCGTCGATGTTGCCCCCGAAGTCTCCCTTCTCGCGGAAGGCAGGCTCCATGGTGCTGGCGGCGACCAGGGTGGCGCCGGCCACATCGTCGACGATCTGGGCGTAGATATGCTTTGCGCTGCGGAACACCGTGAGCCTGGGACGCTCGGGCGTACCGAACACCTTCTTGCGGATGCTCTTCTTGCGGCGGGCGCGCTTGTAGGCGCTCTCGTTGGTCTTGCCCATCTTGGTCTCCGTAGGGGCTAGGTGGCCGACTTGCCGGCCTTGATGCGGACGTACTCGCCCTTGTACCGGACGCCCTTGCCCTTGTAGGAATCGGGCGGGCGATAGGCGCGGATGGTGGCCGCGGCCTGGCCGACCACCTGCTTGTCGATGCCCCGGACGAAGAGCTTGAGGGGCTGGCCGGGCTGGACCTCGATGGTGACGCCCTTGGGGATGGGGAACTCGATGGGGTGGCTGAAGCCGAGCCCCAGGGTGAGTGTCGAGCCCTTGACTTCGGCCTTGAAGCCGATGCCGTAGATCTCGAGGACCCGCTCGAAGCCCTTGGTCACACCTTCGACCATGTTGGAAGCGAGGGCGCGAACGAGGCCGTGGTTGGCGCGGTCCTGCTTGGACTCACTGGGCCGAACGATAACCGCGTTGCCTTCCTCGATGACCAGGGTGGGCCCTGCCGGGACGTGCTGCTCGAGCTCGCCCTTGGGCCCCTTCACCTTGATGACCTGATCGGCCAAGGTGATGGTCACACCCTTGGGAAGCTCGATTGGAAGCTTGCCGATACGCGACATGGCTGTCTCCTACCAGACGTAGCAGATGACCTCGCCGCCCACGCCTTCACGGCGTGCATCGCGGTCGGAGATCACCCCCCTGGGGGTGGTGAGGATGGCGAGGCCGAGGCCGTTGCGCACGTAGGGCACCTCGTCGCGACGCACGTAGATGCGGCGGCTGGGCTTGCTGACACGCTCGAGCCCTCGGATGATTGCCTTGCTCTCGCGATCGTAGCGCAGCGCGACGTCGAGGTGAGACTCGATGCCCTTGCGATGCACCTCGAAACCAGCGACGAAGCCTTCCTCTTCGAGGAGCTTCACGATGGCTTCCTTGAGGCGAGAGTGAGGGATCATCACCCGGCCGTGGCCTGCTTGGCCTGCATTCCGGATCCGCGTGAGCAGGTCGGAGATGGGATCGCTCATGGTGGACATGTCGTTTCCTCCTGCCGACTACCAGCTGGCCTTGGTCACGCCGGGGATCTGACCCTCGAGGGACAGCTTCCGGAAGCAGATGCGGCACATGTCGAACTTGCGCAGGTACGCGCGGGGACGACCGCAGAGGGGGCAGCGGTTGTACTCACGAACCTTGAACTTGTTCTTGCGCTTGCACCGGGCCTTGATGGACTTCTTAGCCATGGTTGTCTCCTAAGCCCGGAAGGGCATGCCCAGGCTCTTGAGCAGTGAGCGCCCTTCCGCATCCGTCTTCGCGGTGGTGACGATGGTGATGTTCATCCCCGTGATGCGCTCGACCTTGTCGTAGTCGATCTCGGGAAAGATGATCTGCTCGGTGAGCCCGAGCGAGTAGTTGCCGCGGCCGTCGAAAGCCTTGGGGTTGAGCCCACGGAAGTCGCGGATGCGAGGGCTGGCGACGCTGATCAGGCGGTCCAGGAAGAACCACATGTTGTCGCCACGCAGGGTGACCTTGGTGCCGATGGGCATCCCTTCGCGGAGCTTGAAGTTTGCGATGGAGCGGCGCGCGCGGCGCAGGACGGGGCGCTGACCGGTGATGAGCGCTAGCTCCTTGCCGGCCGTCTCCAGTACCTTGACGTTGGTGATGCCTTCCTTGAGAGAGACGTTGACAACGATCTTCTCGAGGCGGGGCACCATCATGACGTTCTTGTAGCCGTGCTCTTCGCGCAGGGAGGAGATCACCTGCTCGGAGTAGCGCTCCTTGAGACGCGGATTCATCGAAGACTCCATGACCCTAGGGGTTGTCGATCAGGTCGCCGTTCTTGCGATCGACGCGGACCTTGCTGCCGTCCTCGAGGAGCTTCCAGCCCACGCGGACAGTGCGCTTGCCTTCGGCGTCCCAGAGCGCGACGTTCGAGATGTGAAGGGAGGCTTCGCGCTCCTCGATGCGACCGGGCTGTTCGTGCGTGCCCTTAACGTGCTTCTTGACCATGTTGACGCCTTCGACGATCACACGGTCCTTGTC
>CAZHIK010001313.1:0-2560 GCA_964532635.1 uncultured Enterobacterales bacterium | reverse complement strand
ACCGGGGCGCGGACGAGCGGGCCGTCGATCCCCTGGACCTGACCATCGCCAAGGCGGTGCCGGCGTCCGTGGCGGAGACTCCGTTGCCCGTACTACCTGAGACCCTGCAATCCTCGACCTGCAAGGTGGCGCCCTCGCTGGCCCAGATCCCATCGCCGAAGTCCCCATCGAGGTTCGGAAGAACACCTTCGACAGTCGTGTCTCGGAGGACGACTTCGGTACCCTCGTGCATTGCCGCGACTCCGTAGGTCCAGCCGTCGACCACTGCACAGGACTCGGCGGTGAGCCTCGCGCCCCGGACGACCTCGACTCCCGTCCCACCTCTCCCGGATTCTCCAGGCACGGTGCCCTTGACCTTGGAGCGTACCAAGCTGACCGTGGTGCCCTCGTCGAGAGCATCGACGCCGACCCCCTCGCTGCCCTCCACGAGGCTGTCTTCGACCCGCAAGGTCACGCCTTCATAGGCGTTGATTCCCACCGCCGCTCCGATAGAGGCATCGGACTTCGTGTCCCGGATCTCCACCTGGCTCAGCTCGACCGTCACACCTGCCCCATAGGTCAGCAGCCCCGCAGACCGACATCTGACGATCTCGCTGCTCTCAATCCGGAGCGTCGTTGTACTCCAACCACTTCGCACAGCGACCACACCGAGGTACTCGCTCTCACCTACTTCCGTGTCCCGAAGCGTCAACTGTCCCGAGGTAATCACCACGCCCGCTTGGCGCGATCCCCACGCTTTCACTCCCGATACCTCCACAGACGAGGACGCGGCGGCGATCTCGATCCCCGGCGTGTCATCACCCTCAGCGCTCGCATCCAAGGTCACCAGTCCCGGGCACCGCCCGGCCAGGTGGACCCCAGCGTGATCGCTGGTGAGTAGGAGAGTCTCGCTGTAGGTGCCGGCAGCCACCGCCACCAAGCCGCCACCTCGAGAGCCGGCCAGGTCCAGAGCAGCCTGAACGTCTCGAAGCGGTGCCGCTTCGGTGCCGTCCCCATCATCGGTCGCCGCTGCGTCGACATAGACGGTGGCCACGTCCACAGGCAGATCGCCCCAGGTGCCTGCGCCACAGGCCTCGGGGACACAGACGCCCTCGTCTTCGATGAAACCCTCGGAGCAGGCCGGCAGATCTCCCGCGTCCGTCGCCTTCCTCGCCTTCCCCACACAGCCGTGCACGATCAACACAGAGCCCAGAAGCGGTGGGATGAGGGTTCGCACATCCATGAGGGCGGTTCTCCTCCGCCCATTATCCACTTTGTGGGTCGTGAGAGAGGCCGAACCCTCGGCAACGCTGGCCTCTGGCGCTCGATAGTCCCCCGGCACCGGCACCGGCGCCACCGACTCCGTCGGCGCGCACCCCCGGACCAGACGGGTGAGTGCGCGCGCGCTCCACTCGCCGTGGTCGCCTGAGGAGCAGCACCACGGATTATCAATAGGGCTCGCTCGAACCGCTCGTCCCCTGCAGCGGCATACTGGAAACGACCCCATGGAACGAAAACGGACAGTGTTGGACCCGAAGGCCGTCGCGAGCTTCGCCAACCGGATGGGCTTCCAGGTGGAGTTCTACCGCCGCTTCCGGAAGCTGGTCGATGCGGACGGGGTGGTCCACTCGGATGAAGAGGGGCGGCCGCCCATCGAAGGATCGATGGAGTCCTGGGAGGATCGCGCTGCCGCCCTGTCGAACATGATGAACGCCTGGTTCGAGGAGCCGGGTGCGTGGGTCTCCGGAGACTATGACCATGCCGGAGGCGGCCCACCGCGCTTCGTCTTCGCCGTGGAGAGCGAGTGGGGAGGCTGGCGCCCGAGGACCGACGCGTATCACACCGACCGCATCGTCGAAGACCTGAGCAAACTCCACGGTTCCCGCGCGAGCTTGGCGATTCTCGTTCATCGCGAGCCTGAGAAGCTCGGGGGCCAGATGCAGCTGTCCAGGGTCTTCGAGGCCGCCCATGCGGCGCATGCCCACCCGTCCGTCAGCATCGGCATCAAGTCCTGGGCATGGCAGAAGCGGCTCGACTGCAGCCAGTTGGAGTTTCGCTGGCTTCGGTGAGCGTTGGTTTGCCGAGGAGGGGGCTTCAGCGCTTCCAGCCCCATCGGCGGAACCCGCTCCCATCTCCGCTCCCCCCGGCGGGGAGAGGGTTCGAGGGCGCCTGGATAGCCAAAAGAAACCTCCAGGAAGGACAATCGTGAGCGGAGGCTCTCCGCGATGCCCCGCACCCACGCTGCACTTTCGCTCCCGGCCGGCTTTGTCCTCGCCCAACCCGGGAGTGGGCAGGACCCTTGGTCCAGCGCTCGCTGTGGGCCGTGTGCTCCCATGCGAGCTGGGCTATGTGCCTGGCGGATCTTCCCGCGCCTGCGGCATCCCCATGATCCTCGCCATGCCCGACCCACGCACCACCCTGGCCCGCCAATTCCAGCGCGTTGGTGGTCTGTTGGCGATCGGGATCCTCGCTTCGGCGGGCCCCGGAGGTGGCGCGGACGATGAGGTCAGCGTCGTCGAGGTACCGCCCATGGACATCGAGCCGGGCTCTCTGCGGGTGCCTGCGCTGCCGTCTGAGGGCT
>CAZHIK010001312.1:0-2560 GCA_964532635.1 uncultured Enterobacterales bacterium | reverse complement strand
GTCTTTCCCTCGGGTCTCCATGTGCGCAGTGCGTAGGAGCTGCTATCCGCGCTCCCACCCACAGAAGCTGACTATGTCAGCCACCCCACACCACATCGCCCCCATCAGCGTCCGCTCGCTCGCCCTCGGCCTCACCTCCAGCGCCTTGTTGGCCGCCTTCCCCAACTGCTCGAAGAACGCGTACTTGTCCGTTCGCAGTCCCCGCCACAGCACCCGGTCCATCAGCTCGTTCACCAGCCAGGCTAGCGCCAGGGCGTGTGAGCTCACCACGAAGGTGTTGCCGTAGAACCGGCCGAAGGGGTCGTAGTCCGGCGGCGGAGGGAGCAGGGGCCGGTCGGCCAGGACCAGGTCGGCGCCGCCCCAGGTGACCACGGGCTCGTGCTCGTCGGGCATCAGAAGCTCCGATCCGGGGCTGTCTCCCCAGCCGTCCATCATCATCAGGATCTCGTACAGGCCGTAGGACGGGTTGGGCTGCGGCGGCTCGGTCACGTGCCGGACGCGCCAGGAGCCGCTGGGGATCACCGGGCCGCGCTTGATGTGGTCCTCGAGCAGGTAGACCCAGGCTTCCCGCTGCACCACGCCCATCTGCACCTGGCGGCGGACGCGGCGGTAGAGCCCATCCGGCTCGCCGGGCGCGGCGCAGCCCTCGACCCGGTCGAGGGTGGGCAGCAGGCCCTCGAGGTCGTCGATCAGGAGCAGCTCGCCCTGGACCCAGTGGGGTGTAGGGCTGGCCACGGCCGCGGGGTCGTCCTCGATCATGGCGGGGTAGGGGCCCATGTGGACCAGTGCGCCCTCGCAGCGGGCGGGGCAGGCGGTCAGGACGCGGTCGGCGATGAGGTGATGGCGGGGCTCGCCGCGCATCAGGGTGCCGTAGACGAAGAGGGTGTTGGGCTCGGTGGTCATGCGGTCCTCCAGGCCGGCGGGGGGTGGAGTCGCCGGCGTGGGGACAGCGTGGCCGAGGGGGCGTGACCTGGGCGTGACGTGGGGTCAGACGAGGGGCTCGCGCTCGCCGGGGGCGGCGCCGAAGATGGTCAGCCCCGGGGCCAGGGCCATGCGCTGCTCGCCTACGCGCTCGAGGGCGGCGTCGTGCTCGTCGGGCACCAACTCGGTCAGCCACGTGCGGGCGCGCTGCACCAGCTTGCGACGCGTGGCCGCGGCGGCGCGCCGGCCGTAGACGGCGAGGTCCAGGCCGCTGTACCCCTCGGGGCAGCCCTGGAGCACCCAGGTGATCAGCGCGGCGTGCTGGCGGCCGAGGGGCTCGGCCTGGTCACGGCCAGGGCGCCACAGCAGCGCCTGGTGGCCTCGGGCGGGGAGGGTGAAGACGAGGCAGTCCGGCTGCTGCTCCCGCAGCTGCAGCAGGGTGGGGGTGAGCATGACCCAGGGCAGGCGGACGTGGGCCCGCTCGAGGCCGCGGCCCACAAGCACACCCCAGTCCAACTCGGTCTGCAGGCTGTGCTCCAGGGCGCCGAGACCCTCGAGGCCCTCGAGGTCGAGCCCCAGGGCGTAGCCCAGTGCCTCGGTGGCGTTCAGGCTCCCACGCTGCACGATGGGATCGTCGCGTTCAGGCGCGGTGGTGGGGTCGAGGAGGGCCTGCTGGTGCAGCACATCTCGCCAGCGGGCCTGGAGGCGGCGCTCGATGGAGTCTGGGATGGCTGGGTCGGGGCGCAGGGCGCGCAGCCGGCCGAGCACGGCCAGATGGTACAGGCTGGCCCAGGGCTGTAGCCCCTCGCCCAGGCGGCAGGCGCGCTGGAGGTCCTGCTCCGCGGCGATCAGCGCCTGGACGTCGCCGCCACACCGCATCCGCAGGTGGCCCATGCGGTAGGCCACCAGGCCCCGGAGGGCGCGGGGGAGTGTGGGGTGCGCCTCGCAGAGAGCGTCGGCCTCGGCCAGCAGCGCGATGGCGGCCCGGGCGCGGTGGCGCAGCAGCTTGAGGTCGGTGGCCTGGTGGACGAGCTGGAGGACGCGGGGGAGGGGGGGCATGGTGGGTGTGCTCCTGTGGGTGTGCATCGCGACCTGGCAGTCCGGACTCGTTGGGAAGCAGAGTCAAGGTAGCCCGGTGTGTACGGGGCACGCGGCAAAGGGTGGAGCCCTCGCGTGAACTGGTCAATCCCTGACCAGTCCTGGGGCTACACTCATCTCGACCTCAGACCTCGGGGGACCCATGTCTCGCCCTGTCGGCCATCCTCTCCGCTGCGACCCAGCCGGCACCCACGCCCGCGTCCTGCTCCCCTGGGACGGCGCGCTGGGGGTCTTCGCGGTCGAGCCCCCCGAACTGCGGCTGCTGGCTTGCCTGCCGCTGGGTGAGCCGAAGTGCGCGCGCCTGTGCGAATCCGGCTGTCATGTGGTGGTGCTCGAGAAAGACCCCCAACGGGTGCGTGTCTTTGCGCTCGCGGCGGACGGCATGCCTGTGGAGCTGGAGCAGCCCCAGCTCTCCGCCGGCCGGATCGACGATCTGTTGATGGCCGAAGGCGTCATCTACGCTGGCGGGGTCCTCGCCCACTCGTCCATGGTGTGGGGATTCCACGGCGTCCGCGCATCCGCGCCGGGAGGAGGGACTGTG
>CAZHIK010001311.1:0-2565 GCA_964532635.1 uncultured Enterobacterales bacterium | reverse complement strand
GGCCAAGGAGTCCCAGGGCATCATGGAGGCGTCGGGGTTGGTGAGGGACAGGTCCACGGTGCCCCACCCATCCTCGTCGTCGATCCCGTCGACCAAGGCGTCGGTAGGCAGCATCTCCCAGCGGGTGGTGTTGCTGGAGCGGTTGCCGGCCTGCAGGTAGTAGATGCCGGCGTTGTAGCCGTCGTAGGTCGCGTAGTCTTCGTCGTAGCTGACCAGCGCGATGCGATACTCGATCCCGTCGGTGGCGGCGTGCTGCTTGAGAAGCTGCACGTTCGAGGCGAAGTCCCGGGCGGCTTGGTAGGTGCGGTACCGGGGTAGGAGGATCGAGGCGCGGCTGTAGCCAACCGCCGAGATGATGCCGATGATGGCGACGACGATCAGCAATTCTATGAGCGTGAAGGCCTTGCGATCGCGCGCGCGCATAGCGATACCCAGGGGCTGACGTACCCAGGCAGGATAGCACGAGGCGGCCGTGATCGGCTCGTGCAGTCGCGGCACGACATTGCCCATTTCTGCGGGCACCCCCGCCCCAGGCAGGCCCGACATAGCAGAAAACAGGCCGGTACCCTGGCGTGCCCCGTAGGCCCTCCGCCTCGGTATCCTTACCGACGCGCCGCGTAGTACACTGATTACGTCTAAAGCTAAGGAAAACTTAGCTTTTCGGATACTGATGCTCGAACCGAGAAACCGAAGATGTGAAGGACGCATAAATCGTCTGAAGGCTTGCGCTGCGCCCCCGTCGTGTGGCCTACTCTGCCACTACCGTGGAGGTCAGCATGTCGAACAGCGCGAAGGCTCGTCACATCGCCGGGCTGATGTCGGATCTGGACAAGCTCAACAGCCGCCGCTCCAAGTGCCTGGACAAGATGGCCAAGCTCCGAGGCGAGCTGGGGCAGCTCGAGGACGAGCTGCGAGGCCTCGACTCCGACCTCCGGGTCTTCCTGGGGGCCATCTCCAGCGAGTTCAGGGACAGCATCGTGGGCGAGGGCTACTGGTCCGGTGACTACCATGTCGTAGTCGCCATGGACGCAGCGGAGTTCATGAAGGGGGTGGACAAGCGCGGCGAGCTGCCCCGGAAGGTCTGGGATCACCTCTGGGAGCACCCGGGTGCCTCGGCTCCCGAGGTCGCCCAGGCCTTGCTCGGCAGCAGCGACCCACCAGCCGCCAAGAAGATCCACAACGCCTTCGTGACCCTGCTGCGCCAAGGCGCCGTCGAGCGTGCAGGCCGAGGCCGCTACCTGCCGCGGCTGAAATTCGTCGTGGAGGATCTGCGAGGAGGTGACGAACGAAAGTGAGCTGACAACGCCAGATGAAGCGAAGCCCGGTGTTGACAGCACCGGGCTTCAGGAAGGTTCATTGCCATGGAGAGGCAGCGAGATCCCTACCTTCGAGTGATGAGGATACTCGCTGGCTCTCCACGGCGCAACGCGCATCCGCCATGATGCGCCTGGAGCACGCCATGCGACTGCTTGGTAGATTGAGCGGATATCTCGCATTCATAGGACAGGATCAGTACAAGCCGCAGCGAAAATGGCTGCACGACATGACCTTCGGGATCTTCACCTCGGGTAGCGTCGTGCTCGCAGAGGTGGCTCGGGCCCTGCGCGAAGGGCTGGACGAGATCCAGACCGAAAAGAGGCTGTCCCGAAACCTCAACAGCGACCGGCTGGACGACGAGGCGCTGCAGCGCCGCTACCTCGAGCACGCAGCGCAACTCACTCACCGGCGCGACGGTCGCGGCGTTGTGGTCGCCGTCGACTACACCGACATCATGAAGCGCTACGCGCGGCCGACACGACAGAGGGGCATGCAGTACGCCTGTCGCTGCTACAACGGCAGCGATGGCACCAGGACCATGGGCTACCCGGTCGCCCAGATCGAGGCCCACCTGCCGAGCGGCAACCAGCTCCCCCTCGTCTACCACCCCTTCTCGTTCGACGAGCCTGGGCATCGGTCCCAGAACCTGGTGTTCCTCGAGCAGATCGAACTGGCGGCTCCCTACGTTGGGCCCAGGGCCTGGTGGACGTTCGACCGTGGATTCGATGCCAGGTCCATCCTCCTGGGCCTCGACCGGATCGGTGTTCGCTGGATCTGCCGCCTGCAGGTCCGAACCGGCCGGAACCAGAACCCGCGCCAGCGAGACCTCTCACTCGATGACGAGCGTGTGCTCGGTGCCTACGAAGCTGCCTTGGAGCTCGAGCCTCGCTACCGAACGCTCGTCAAGTACAAGCGCCGACGGATCCGAGTGCGCCTCGGGGCCGCCAAGGTCTGGATGGTCGAGGGCAACAATCGCAGGCGCGTAGGTCCTCCTCGCACATTGATCGCCGTACACGGCATCGGCCAGGACCCCATGGTCCTGCTCGTCAGCGAGCACGTCGAGGGCAGCGGGGGCGTGCTCGCGGCCTACCGAGCCTACAAGCGGCGCTGGAAGGCGGAGGAGGCCACCAGGGCGATCAAGGAATCCCGGGGCTGGGGCCCACGCCTCGAGGACGCTCGGGCCCTCAAGCTGCGAGGGATCCGCCGCCTGGCACTGCTGGTCTGTGTGGTCTACGGCTTCCTGGCCCA